>JAIKXK010000228.1 GCA_024684155.1 Lachnospiraceae bacterium
CTAAATGAAAAGGTAGATGAGCTTCGTAGAACCGTAAATGAAGCATCTTAAGGATTATAAAAGAACTTCTCGGCTTTTAGACCGAGAGGTTCTTTTTTTGTGTAGGAATCACCATTAAAACATAACAGCGTTTTTCTCTCGTAGATAGTAGTAAGCGTGGTCAGATAGAATCTCTTCAGGGGCTACCTGAGTAGCATTTACCTGTTGTACCATTTCGGATAGACTGTTTAAATCTATAGAGGAAAGCATGGGAATCACAATGACCTCGTGAATACTAGAAGGTAAGATATAAAAATCACAGTCGAGAGATTCGGAAAAATGCTTTAATAAATCTGGATAACAAATGACACCTGCGCCAGCAATCCTTTTTTCGTTTGTAAAGACATACATGGGATAGGCTGGAGTTAAATCTCCAAACAGTTCTTTTTCTTCTGTTGGAAGCATGTCTGTAAGAATGGATTCAATGGGAGTAATCTCTGGTTGAAGAAGTTGATAGGTGTTTACTTTGGCAAATTCAAATAATTCTTCCGTTGTAACTCCCCAATCGTCTAAAAAACTGTTTCGAATCAGGATAGAACCAAGTTCCTCATGTATGGGAATCATAATGGCAAAAACAATGGCCAAATCCAGGTATTCAAGGTAGGGAATCTCTTTTAAAAGAGTGGTATTAGATTTTTGGTTTACCAGCTTAAATATGATTTTATCCTTTATCATAGAAAAATTACTTAGGATATCTGGATCAAAGATGGAATCCTTTTTTGCTTTTTGGTAAGTAAGAAAGATTCGGTCCGTTACTTCCTCAAGAGACATTCCTTTTGTAATCATAGGATAAAAATCATTTAAATAAAGGGTTGGAGATACAGGATTATCCCTGTCATAAATTACCAAACCGTCTAATTGGACACCGTTATTTTTTGTAAAAGTGGAAATGTGCACTTCGGCACTTTGATCGCATCGCTCTGCGATAGATGAATAGATATTTTCTTTAAATTCCTGATATGTCATATTTCCTCCAAACTGACATATCTGCGGGAACGAACTTAAAGTGATGTCATTGTAGCATGGAAAAAAATGAAAAACAATTAGACATAATGACAAAATGAGAAAGCCTGTTTTTGTGATTTCTTCTAAGAGATGCCACAAAGAAAAGAGAATGTGGAAGATTACAAAAATAACCCCCTAGGTGGCTTGTGTGAAGATTAGAATTTTTTTATTATCTTAAGGTACCAAAGAGGTATTAAACATAGAGTATGAAAGTGAGGGAAAATACTATGCATATGGCAGATGCGCTAATCGTTCCTGCAGTGGCAGGTACAATGTATGCAGCAAGTGCTCTTGCGGCTGGGGTATCCGTAAGAAAAGTAAAAATGGAAAATGATTCAAAAAAAATACCAGTAATGGGAGTAATGGGAGCCTTTGTGTTTGCTACCCAGATGATTAACTTTACCATTCCGGGTACCGGTTCTTCAGGACATCTTTGTGGTGGAATGATGTTATCGGCAATCCTTGGTCCTTATGCAGGATTTTTAACTATGATAGGAGTTCTTTTGGTTCAGTGTTTATTCTTTGCGGATGGAGGTCTTTTGGCCTTAGGATGTAATGTTTGGAATATGGCCTTTTATGGTTGCTTTGTTGGAGCTCTTCTGATTTGGAAACCAATGATGAAACAGAAGGTTACTAAAGGAAAAATTATTGCAGCATCTATGATTGGATGTATTTTAACCCTTCAAATGGGAGCTTTTTCCGTTTGCCTGGAGACATTGGCATCTGGAGTATCTGAGTTACCATTTGTAGTATTTTTAGCTACCATGCAACCAATTCATTTAGCGATTGGAGCTGTGGAAGGACTTATTACTTCAGCAGTACTTGTATTTATTCATGAAGCAAGACCAGAACTTTTGTGGGGGGTTGGAGAAAAGGAATCCGAAGGCAGATTCTCATTAAAGAAGACGATTGGTATTTTGGCAGTAGTTGCTGCTGGCATTGGTGGAATCTTATCTTTATTTGCCTCAGCATTTCCAGATGGATTAGAGTGGTCTATGGAAAAGGTGGCAGGTACAGCAGAGTTAGAAGCAACCGGTGGAATTTATGATTTGGTTGCATCCATACAGGAAAAGACAGCCTTCTTGCCGGATTATGCCTTAAAGAGTAGTGATTCTGCTGCAGGAACTTCTATTTCTGGAATTGTTGGAGCAGCAATTGTAGTTTTACTTTGTGTGGGCTTGGCCTATTTATTTAAATTCTTCCAGAAGGGTAAAACAAAAGAAGCTTAAGGAATATGAGTAAGTTCAATCAAGCGATTTATGAAATTCAAAATTTAGATACCATATCAAAAGAAGATAAGTGGGTGAATCACATTCACCCGCTTATTAAACTGTTTCTAACAGTTTATTATATTGGCCTGGTAGTGTCCTTCCAAAAGTATGACTTGGAGGGACTTTGTGGTATGTGCATTTATCCTATTTTTGTGTTTATTATAGGAGAGCTGTCTTGGAAAGAAGCAATCTATCGGCTTAGAATCGTACTTCCACTGGTTTGTATTGTGGGAATTTTGAATCCCTTTTTTGATACAAATAGCATTGCTGAAATTGGTGGAATTGCTATATCGGGTGGGGTAGTGTCTATGGTGACTTTGATGATCAAAGGTATCTTTTGCATTCTAGCTGGATATCTTTTGATTGCCACCACATCTATAGAAGAAATCTGTTACGGCCTTCGTAAGATTCATATTCCTAAAATTATGGTTACTCAGATTCTTTTAATTTATCGCTATATTTTTTTGCTGTTGTGGGAAACAAAACGAATTACACAGGCTTATGCCCTTCGTGCACCGGGACAAAAGGGAATTCATATAAAAGCCTGGGGACCGCTGGTAGGACAATTATTGCTTCGGAGTATGGATCGTGCGCAGGAAGTATATGAGAGTATGTGTATCAGAGGGTTTCAGGGAGAGTTTTTTATCAGAAAAAGAAACGAAAAAGTTAAGGGAGAGTTCATTTATTTTATCGCCTTTTTGATAATATTATTAATTTGTCGTATCTATCCTATATTTGAGGTAATTGGAGGATTTTTTTTGTGAGTCATATACACATTGATGTAGAAAATTTAATCTATGCCTATGAAAAGGATCATCAGGTATTAAAGGATATTTCTTTTTTTGCAGAAGAACATGATGCTATAGGAGTAGTTGGGGCAAATGGTGCAGGAAAGTCTACATTGTTAAAGTTATTAGTAGGCTTAGATTTAAACTTTAAAGGCTCGATTCGGGTAGAAGAGATTCCATTAGAAAAGGAAACCCTTGGAAAAATTAGGGAAAGAATGGGATATGTATTTCAGGATTCCGAGGCTCAGCTTTTTATGACCACAGTAGAAGAAGATGTAGCCTTTGCTCCTAGAAATTATGGATTAAGTGAGGGCGAAGTTGAAAAAAGAGTAACATATGCCCTGGAAAAAGTGCATATAGAACACCTGCGAAAAAAACCGATTTATAAAATGTCCGGAGGCGAAAAAAAGTTAGCCAGCATTGCAACTATTTTATCTATGACACCGGATATTATTTTAATGGATGAACCTTCTGTAGCCTTAGATCCCAAAAACAGACGAAATCTTATTAATATCTTAAATGAATTTGATCATTTGAAAATAATTGCGTCCCATGATTTAGACTTTATTATGGATACTTGTAATCGTGTCATTTTACTAGATGGTGGAGAAATTGTGGAATCCGGAAGCACGGATGAAATCCTGAAAAATGAAGAATTACTAGAGATGCATGGATTGGAATTGCCGTTGTCTCTATATAGAAAATAGGATTTTTAACTCATTTTTGTTATAATGTCTCTAAAATATATTTTAAATAAAAGGGATTAGATTTTGGAGGCTTTGGGGAATGATTCAAATCGCCATTGTAGAAGATGACAAGAATTACGCAGCAAGTCTGAAAAAGTACATTCTGCGTTATGAAGAGGAACATCAGAATCGATTTAATATCGAATGGTTCGAAGATGGAGAAGATATAGCAGAAGAGTATAAAGGACACTACGATATTATTTTAATGGATATTGAAATGCAGTTTATGGATGGAATGTCTGCTGCAAAGAAAATCCGTGAGGTAGATGAAGAAGTAGTGATTATGTTTATTACCAATTCTCCTCAGTATGCCATGCAAGGCTATGCTGTGGATGCACTGGATTATGTTCTAAAACCAATCAATTATTTTGCTTTTTCGGAACGTTTGACAAAGGCAATATCAAGAATTAAAAATCACGAAGAAAAATATATTACCCTGAACTACCGAGGTGGAGTACAAAAAATAAAGGTATCCGATCTTTATTATGTAGAGATTCAGGATCATGATTTAATCTATCATACAAAAGATGGAAATCTGGTGATTCGAGGCACCATGCGAGAGGCAGAGGATGCTCTAAAAGAGGAGTCATTTTTCCGTTGTAATAAAGCATTTTTGGTAAACTTGTATTACGTAGATGGTTTTGAAGGAGGAGATGCCCTTGTTGGAGGAGAGCGTCTTTTAGTATCCCGAGCCAAGAAAAAAGAGTTTTTGGATGCCTTGAATAATTATATGAATGAGGTGGGGTAAATGGAGACAATTTCATCAATTAACACCCCGGGTATTTATTATGCCATTGGGTATATCTTAGCTTCCTTTGTGGTGGTATTAACTTATCCAAAACGAAGAAGTCCCTGGTATACACTACTTTGGTATGTCGTTTATTTTGTGATACTTGCTCCAGTGATTACTTCATCTACTGGGGTAATTCGTATTTTTATTCCTTTGGTTTTATTCTACTTTGGATTAATGTATGCCACAGTGATGTTTAATATCAAAACAGACCTAAGGACCGGTTTTTTTATTACTATGAGAGCCTTCCTTATAGGGGAGTTTTTTGCTTCCTTTGAATGGCTGGTTTACTATATGTCGGTCAACATTTTTCATTATCCAAGGGATCCCTTTGCAAATGTGTTAATGCTTCTTTTGGTTTATGGATTGATGTTCCCTGCTTTTTTAGCCTTGGAACAGCATTTACATAAAAATAATAAACATTTTAAGATTAATAGTCCGGAATTAGTAATTAGTATATTTATATTAATTGCCATTTATATTCTAAGTAATATTAGCTATTTAGTAGGCAACCAAATCTTTGGTGGAACCTATGCCATGGTCATATTTGTGGTTCGAACGATTACTGATTTATCTGGCCTTGCAATTTTCTATGCTTACTATTTGCAGCTTGGAGAAATTCACGTACGCCTGGAGAGAGATCGTCTTTTAGATGATTTGGAAATGCAGTATACAAATTACGAAGTCTTGGAAAAAAGTATGGAAGTGGTAAACATTAAGTACCACGATCTAAAACATCAGATTGCTCTATTAAAAGAAGGCCTTAGCAATAAGGATGAGGCCATGGATTATTTGAATAAGATGGAAGACGAGATTCGCATCTATGAGGCACAAAACAAAACAGGAAATAAGGTTTTAGATACTATTCTTACGGCAAAAAGTGTTTATTGCCAAAATCATTGGATTGATTTAACCTGCGTGGCAGAAGGGGAGGCTCTTAACTTTATAGACCCAATGGACTTAAGCGCTTTATTTGGAAATTTGTTGGATAATGCCATAGAAAGTGTGGAAAAAATCGAATCCAAGGAGAAACGTTTAATTCATTTAGCTGTATCTCATCAAAAGGGATTTGTAAAAATACGATTGGAAAATCGCTATGAGAAAGAACCTACGATTAAAAATGGGAAAGTGGTTACTTCAAAATCAGATAAGAGATATCATGGTTATGGATTAAAAAGTATTGAAAAGACAGTGAAAAAATATGGAGGCTCCGTCACCTTTTCTGCAAAGGATGGATGGTTTGAATCCCGAATTTTAATTCCGCAACAATATAAGAAAGAAAATGACACTTCTGCTCTGTAAGGGCAGAAGTTTTTTCGTTTGCGACATATTTTGGCTTTTTTGCGACAGAAAGGGAATGCATGGGCTTTTTTCCGTTATAGTAGAATCAAGAAAAAAGGAGAGCGCCATGTTGGATAAATTTATTACAAATGGAAACTATAGTTTTACAGAAAAAGGAATTTCACCAATTCCCATGTTGTTTCGACGTGATATAGAGATTACGAAAAAGGTGAAAAAAGCAGAGTTGTTTGCAACAGCTATTGGAGTCTATAACCTTTACTTAAATGAAGAGAGGGTTGGACGTGAATATTTTGCTCCAGGCTTTACTTCCTACAAATCTACTCTTTTATATCAGACCTATGACTTAACGAATCAGTTACTTCAGGGGAAAAATAGTATTTGTGCCTCTGTAAGTGGTGGATGGGCAGTAGGAAGCTTTGTATTTACACGACAAAATCGTGTTACTGCAAATCGTCAGGCCTTTGCGGCAGAACTACACCTTACGTACGAAGATGGTTCTAAGGAGCTAATTTCCACCGATGAAAAATGGTGGGTGTGTCAAAACGGACCATTAAAAGAAGCGGATATTTACGATGGAGAAGTTTTTGATGCTTCCATGAAACAAAAGGATTTTGTTTGGCAGGTAGCTACGAAAGAAAAGGTAAAGATTCAACCTGATTTAGTTTTAGATGATAGAGAACCGGTGGTGGAAGTAGAAACACTTAACCCTATCAGCAGAACGAAGGTAGGAGATGAATATATCTTTGATTTTGGCCAAAACTTTGCTGGAGTTGTGAAGTTTTATATAGATGGAAAAGAAGGTCAAAAATTAAACTTTCGACATGCAGAGGTTTTAAATGCAGACGGAAGCTTACAGACCGATTTTCTTCGCTCTGCAAAGGCAAGAGTAGCTTACACCTGTAAAGAAGGAGAACAGGAATATTCTCCAGAGCATACCTACATGGGATTTCGTTATGTAGGAGTCAGTGGTCTATTAGAAGAACAGCTTGGGTCATTTGTATTAGAGGCAAAAGTACTTTCCTCTGCATCCAAACGAAATGGAGATTTTTCCTGTGACAATGAAGACTTAAATCGCTTACAGCAAAACATTGTATGGGGTGGAAAATCAAATCTGTTTGAAATCCCTACGGATTGTCCACAAAGAGATGAGCGTATGGGATGGACGGGAGATATTGCTGTGTTTGCTCCAACAGCCTGCTTTAACTTTAAGATGGAAAAATTCTTGAAGAAGTGGCTTAGAGATATGAGAAGTGAGCAAATCATAACAGGTGGTATTCCAAATACCATTCCCTCTCAAGGCTATGGCTTCCCGGCAACCATGCCTACCATGGCGGTAGATTTCTGGGGAGATGCCTGCCTTATGGTTCCGTACGCCATGTATATGGCTTATGGCGATAAGAGCGTTTTAAAAGAAAACTATGAAATGATGAAGTCTTATGTTGGGGCTTGCAGTCGATGGGCAGCCTTTGCTTCCTTTGGAAGCAACCGATATATTTGGAATACCTTCCATATGCTTCATTTTGGAGACTGGGTTTCTCCTGATGTGCCACAGATGGAACAGTGGCAGAAACGCAGCCCCTGGACAGCAACTGCCAGCTTGTATCATAGTGCAGCACTGCTTTCAAAAATAGCAGAGATCCTTGGATTTGAAAAAGATGAGAAAAAATATAGAGAGTTAAGTGAAAAAGTAGCAGATGCCTATGTGAAGAAGTTTACAGATGGAAATGGAAAACTTTTAGAGGAATTCCAAACCGCCTACGTATTACCAATTCACTTTAAGATGTTTGATGAAGAAACAAGACAAAAGGCAGCAAAAAACTTAGCAGAGCTTGTAAAGAAAAATGATTATTGTATTGGAACAGGATTCCCTGGTACGCCATATATTCTTTTTGCATTAGCAGATAATGGGTATGCAGATGTGGCCTATAAAATGTTATTTAATAAGAAATGTCCTTCCTGGCTCTATGAAGTAAAGATGGGAGCTACCACCATTTGGGAAAGATGGGACGGTTTGGATGAAACAGGAAATTGTCCAATTGGGGATGATGGAACAGATCTTATGATTTCTTACAATCATTATGCATCAGGAGCGGTAGGTGATTTCCTGTATAAACGAGTTTTGGGAATAGAACCAATACAGCCTGGCTATAAAATTTTCCAGGTAAAGCCTGTATTAGGAGAAGAATTACAGGAGGCAAAGGGATATGTAGATACACCTTATGGAAAAATTACAGTGGAATGGCACCGCCAAAGCGACTTTACCATTCGCGTAAGTGTTCCAGAAGGATGTAAATGTAAACTGGTACTTCCAAATGGTGTAGAGGAAGTACTAAGTGGGGGAGAACACGAAAGAAAAAGCATATAAACTGAGGTGAAACATGAAGGATAGAAAAACGGATTTTTTTGAAAAACCAATATTTCGAACAAGAATTAAATCAGCAGCAGTAAAGCCAAATGAGATGTTAGTGGGCTATTTCTTAGCTCCTTTTATGGCTTTAATCTCCAATGCGATTTTTGCATCTTATTTGAACAGATATTACTCTGATGTAATTGGCTGGACGGATAAGTCAAAGTTTGGAATTTTTTCTGCAATGCTTCCAATTGTATCGGTTATTTTTGTGGTACTTGGAAACTTAATAGTAGGAAGAATAATGGATGACACCAGAACCTCTCAAGGTAAGGCAAGACCGATTATGTTATTGTCTGCTCCATTAGTTACTATAGCGGTAGGACTTTTATTTTTAACACCAAATAATTCCTCTCCTTTGGTTCAGATGATCTGGATGGCATTTTCCTATAATATGTATTATGCAGTGGCATATCCTTTGTACTATACCTCTCATAGTTCCATGGTAAATCTTTCCACAAGAGATCAAAAGAAAAGAGGCCTTCTTGCAACGCTATCCAATGCCAGCGGTGTTGCTTCTCTTGGAATTGGATCAAGTATTTTAGTTCCTATTTTACTTCAGAGTTACTTGTTTGTAGAAAATAATGGTGTCATTGATCAGCAGAAAAGTTATGACCATTGGCGGGTGGTTATGATTGTACTTTGTGTATTAACCTTTGTGGGAATTATGCTTGAGTACTACAACACCAGAGAGCGAATTACAGAAGAAAATATTCGCCTTGATATTAAAGAAGAAAAACTTCCAATGAAGCAGCAGATTGCTTCCTGTGTAAAAGAAAAATACTGGTGGTTAATTATTCTTTACTTCCTTTTATTCCAGTTTGGCGGATTAGTAAAGAATGGCTCTATGAGTTATTACTGCAGATGGATGTTTGACAGTATTACTACAGAGGCTCAGGCTGGAACAGCTATGGGTACCTTGGGTCTGATTGGTGGAATTCCAACAGCGATTGGTATGGTACTGGCTTGGCCAATTGCTTCAAAACTTGGAAAACAAAGATCCATTGTTCTTGGACTTTTACTTTCAGTCATTGGCGGTAGCGTAAGCTTTATTGATGTTCATGATTTCACTACGGTTTGTATTGGAGTTATTTTAAAGGGAATTGGTTCTATTCCAGCCATGTATGTAACATTGGCTTTACTTTCAGATGTATTAGATCACTTGGAAGCAAAGAATGGATTCCGAAGTGATGGATTTACCATGTCCGTATATGGAGCCATTATGGTAGGAATGACAGGTCTTGGAAATGGAATTATTAATGCACTTTTAACAGCCAGTGGATACGATGCAACGGCAGCAGTGCAAAATGAATCTGTAGGTCATATGCTTGTAATCTGTTATCTGGGAGTAGAACTTTTCTGTTACGCCATCTTAGTTGTTTTAATGAGCTTCTTAAAAGTAGAAAAGGAAGTGGCAGAAGATCAAAAAATTATTCGCGAAAGACAAAAGCAGCAGGTTCTTTCTGAAGGAAGAGAATGGGTTGAACCGGAAGAACAGATGAGAAGGGAACAGGAAGCTGCAGAAAAAGAAGCGGAAGAAGAACGAATCAAAGAACTTCATGAGTACTGTGATAAAAAAGGACTTTCCTTTGAAGAGGAAGAACGTAAGTATCAGGAAAAGAAGAAAAAGAAAAGTTTGTTTTCGTTTTTAGAATAGAAAGGGTGTCATTATGAGAAAATTGGATTTTAACAAAAATTGGAGAGTACGAGTACTGAATTCATCGGATGAATGGGAGAAGGTATCTCTTCCACATGATGCTATGATCCATGAAACAAGAAGTAAAGATAGTGATGGTATGCACAATATTGGATGGTTTGATGCAAAAGACTATGAATATGAAACTTCCTTTTTCGCTTCTGAAGAACAGAAAGAGAAGAATTTAGTATTGGAGTTTGAAGGGGTATACCACAATCCAGAAGTATATGTAAATGGGGAAAAGATTTTTTCTCATGCCTATGGTTATACGGGATTTTATGTACCTTTGGATGGGCATATTACTTATGGCCAGGAGAATGTAATCCGGGTTGTAGCCTATAACTCCGATCAGCCTAATAGCCGTTGGTATTCAGGAACAGGAATCTATCGCCCCGTATGGTTGTATGAACTTCCAAAGAATCATATTAAACTGGATGGTGTAAAGATTAAGACCCTTTCCATTCATCCTGCAAAGATTGCCATAAAGGCAGAGGTAACAGGAGAAGGAAAAGAAGTTACGGTTTCTATTTGCGATGCAACAGGAACAGAAGTAGTAAAGACAACTGGACCTGCCAATGAATGGTTTGAGTGCATTGTGGAAAATGCTTCTCTTTGGTCAACAGAAACTCCTTACTTATATGAGGCAAAGGTCTCTTATATGGAAGATGAAGTATGTGAGAACTTTGGTATTCGACAGTTACAGTGGACCCCTGAAAAGGGAATGACCATGAATGGAAAACGAGTGTTATTAAAGGGTGCCTGTATTCATCATGACAATGGCGTTTTAGGTGCCTGTGCTTATGAAAAGGCAGAGGAGCGAAAGGTAAGACTTCACCTGGAACAGGGGTATAACGCCCTTCGTTCTGCTCATAATCCATGTTCAAAGGCGCTTCTTCGTGCCTGCGATAAGCTTGGAATGTTAATGATGGATGAATATGTAGATGCCTGGTATATCCATAAAACCAAGTACGATTATGTCAATTATTTAATGGAAAACTGGCCAAAGGACTTAGAGGATATGGTAGATAAGGATTATAATCATCCTTCTGTTATTATGTACTCTACAGGAAATGAAGTGGCTGAGACTGCTCAGGAAAAGGGAATAAAATTAACACAGGACTTTACCGATCATCTTCATTCTTTAGATGATACAAGACCAGTTAGTTGTGGAATCAATATCTTCTTTAACTTCTTAAGCTCTGCAGGTTTTGGAATTTATTCCGATGATAAGGCTGAAAAGGAAACTAAGAAAAAGAATAAACCGGTAGGCAGTGAATTTTATAATACAATGGCTGGAATTTTTGGTGATAAGACCATGAAGCTTGGTGCCACCATTCATCCTTGTGATGTAAAGACCAGAGATGCCTATGCAGCTATGGATGTTGCAGGATATAACTATGGAATCTTACGTTATAAAAAAGATTTAAAGAAGTATCCAAATCGTTTGATATTGGGAAGTGAAACCTTCTGTAAAGACTCTTGGCAGTTTATGGAAATTGCAAAGGATAATCCAAGAATTATTGGAGACTTTGTCTGGGCTGGTATGGACTATATCGGTGAAGCTGGTATTGGTGCCTGGGAATATGAAGACTATGCACCAAAGGGAGCACCTGATGAAGGATGGCTGACGGCAGGAAGTGGTCGAATTGATATCTTGGGAAATCCAAACGGAGAGGCTGCTTATACAAGAGTAGTATTTGGAAAACAGGATTCTCCGGCTATTGCGGTAAAGCCTGTTTACCAAAGAGGAAAACATTCTCCTTCCGCATGGAAGATGACAGATGCCTTGGAAAACTGGAGTTATCCAGGATGTGATGGAGTAATGTCTGAGGTGGAAGTCTATGCAAAGGCTTATGAATGTGAATTATTTTTAAATAAAAGATCTTTTGGCAGAAAGAAACTTGGAAAAGAATGCAGATGTTACTTTAAGGTTCCTTATGAGGAAGG
>JAIKXK010000229.1 GCA_024684155.1 Lachnospiraceae bacterium
AGAGGCAAATGGCGTAAAAACGGAATTTGATATGGCAATTTATGCTAAACATATTGTAATTCCAGTTGGATGTACAGGTTATATGGCTCAAAAATTGTGGGAGCTGATCAATTTGAATATTGAAGAATATTATGGTAAAGCAAATGATGAGGTAAGAAAGACATTTCAGAGTCTTAATACAAAAATGTCAAATGATGAAATTGTGTCAAATATAGTTAAATTAATAAAGCTTCTAAGGAGGTAGTAGAATTATGGCAAAGAGACAGGTGTTTTTTAGTTTTGAGTACAATAGGGATGCTTGGAGAGCAAGTCAGGTTAGAAATATGGGAAAAGTAGATAATTCTTCCACTTTTTCTGATAATGACTGGGAAGAAGTAAAAGAAAAGACAGATGCAAAGATTAGAGAGTGGATTGATGATCAGATGTCAAAGCGTTCTTGTTTGGTGGTGTTAATTGGGGCAACTACATCAGGAAGAAAGTGGATAAATTATGAAATTGAAAAGGCATATGAGCTAAATAAGGGGATTGTAGGTATATATATACATGGATTGAAGGATAAGAATGGAAATCAAACAACAAAGGGGAGCGATACGTTTTATAATATTTTGATAGGAAAAAATAAAGAACGTTTATCAAAATATGTTGAATGTTATGAATCCCCTCATTTAACAAGTACAGATGTGTACGATGACATTAAAAATAATATAGAACAACTAATAGAAGATGCTATTAGTAATGCTGGAACATATTAATATTGAAATAGTAATGATTGCAAAGAGTCCAAAAACGACAAAGAATATGTAGAATTATTAAGAATAATTGTAACAAATATAGATATTTATAATTCGGTTAGACACAATATATAGTTGCCGAAATCGAGATGGATGGGTTTGTCAAGTTTGCGGAATTTATTTTATTAGTAAAATTGTGGCCGTGATTTCATTCTTATTATTAATTTTTTTGTTGCAGCTAATCAAAAATATTGATAACAAGTTCTTAGCCCTTCTTACGTTGTTAATAATAGGTGGAGTAATAGTAGGCTTAGAAGCTTATTTTTTATGTGCCAACATAACTTCAAATAGAAAATGTGACAATAAGGATACTATTTGGACTGGAACATGTAGCTATATTGAAGCTGTTAAGTGGTCTAGCTTTATCAAGGATTATCAAAAATATATTGAAAAAGCGATAGAGCGTCAGGATAACATTGATGAATACAATATATATAAAGAGGTATAGATATAGCGGTGAAGATATTGTTGTTTATTGATGAATGGCAACTAACAATGTAGGGGGTCGTAATATGGCAAGAAGTGTATTTTATAGTTTTCATTATCAAAATGATATAACAAGGGTTATGGTTGTAAGAAATAGATGGATAACTCAAGGGGGACAGATTGTTTCAGGCGTTATTGATCATGCTGATTTTGAGCAAGTAAAACGCCAAGGTGATGCAGCAATAAAGAGATGGATTAACAAACAGTTAGAAGGTACGTCTGTAACGGTTGTTTTGATTGGAGCTGATACTTTAAATCGTCCCTATGTTCAATACGAGATTTGTGAAAGCCTGAAGAGAGGAAATCCTGTTATAGGTGTTGATATACATAGAATAAAAGATTTTAATGGCAGAACATCATCGGCGTGTAGTCATCATACAATAATTGGGCAATATAATAATGGTAGACCTGCGTATTTTGACGATATCGCCTCTGAAATTTATGATTATATATATGATGATGGATATAATAATCTTGGCAGATGGGTTGAAAAAGCTGTTAATTAAGAGTTTGAGGTGAGTTAAATGCCAGGAGAAGCAAAGCGAAAATATGATGCCGAAACAGTAAGGCTTTCCAAAAGTTTAACTAGACCACTGTCATTGATTGTTGAGACGTTGAAGCCAGGTTACTCAAGGGAAGATCTATTAAAGGCATTTAGATATTATTATCCATATGAGTGGGACCTCATTGGGGAAAGATACAAGGTATATAAGGGAAAAGACAAGTTCCTTGCAAAACATGGGAAAAAGAAAAGATATAATTCTCAAAGACCAGAAGAATACTTTTATTCGTTACCCAAGGTCAAATATCTATTAAGTGATGAGTTCAGAAAAAGGCATGTATCTCAGTATGATGAAAGCAAAAGAATGGAGTGTGAGTCTTCTTTAAAGAATAAGCGAATGAATAAAAATAATAAAAAGAAGACATCAATTAAAACATATACTAAGGAGCAACAGAAAGTAGATCCAGGTTTCATTGACGCTCTTGTATATGCTTATCACATAAAGGGTATTAGCATAAACGAGAAGTTTGAAATATGCAAAGAAATACGCAAGTATGACTGTGATAAAACCTGGGAGTTTTTTTGGAAGCTCAATGATAGTGAAAAAAATAACCAGATTAGAGGCTATGCCTTTCAATGTTTGCAAAAATCAGGCCATTACGTAAAATTGAGAAAGAATTTTTCTGGAAAGAAAAAACAGTATACGACTGAGAAAAGCACATTTGAAGGTACACCAGAAAGTCTTGCTATAAAACTTGCGAATAATGGTAAATCTATACAGAAGCTAAAGTCATATGATTTATTTATTTCACACAGTTATTTAGATCGGGAAATAGTTTATGATATTGTACGAAAGATTAACAAGTGCGGACTAAATTGTTATGTGGATTGGACAGCAGATAGCGATTTCTTAAAGCGATCTTTGGTTTCAGATTTTACTAGAGAAGTGTTAAAGGCAAGAATGAAAAACTCAAGAAAACTATTGTTTTTAAGCTCATCAAACTCAAGAGCTTCTTGCTGGGTTGACTTTGAACTAAAGTATTATCAAGAGGAAGTACAAAATGAAATATATATGATTGTATTAGATGGTGAGGATGCTCATAATTTTATAAAAATAGATCAGAAGAAAATAGAGTCTTTTTTTGTTTAATTCCGTCCGTTTTCATAGAGAAATATTTATGATGTATTCGTTAACCGAAAAATCGGTCAAGGAGGGTGCGGACAAAATCCTGGACCAAATAGGAGATATTCGCACCCTCCCCTGGTCAGTTTTAAGTATAAATCAACAACACATATGGTTACTTCTAGAAGATTATAATTTTACTAATTGCAAATTGAAGTTTTTTATAAACCGTGGTAGAATGACACAAATTATTATAAAAAATTATAATTATAAAATGAAAAAAACTGGATAATACGAGGCTATAATCACTGTTCTTAACAGTGATTATTTTTTTAGAAGCACACGCCAGGGAGGGCGCGATATGAAAAAGAAATTATCTCTATTCTTATTATTGTTAGTATGCATTTCGTCAGTATTTGAAAATTCAATAACAGTTGCGGCAGCTCAAAGTCCAACTACTAATGAGTCTTCTTCCGAGGAAACAATTACAGCTTTTGAAGATTTGCCTGAGGAGACAATTTATACTGATTACAAACTTGGATTGGAACGATTGGAAGAGGAGTTCCCTAAACAGATTAGAGCGGAATTAGACTCTGGAGATGTTGAGACAATCAGTGTTTCTTGGGAATGTTTGGATAATTATGATGAAGATTTAGGCACATATTCATTTCAGCCGGTTTTGGACGAAGAGATTTTGGCTGAAGATGTAGAGCTTCCTACCATCACAGTTGTGGTAGCCAATAAAAGCGAAGGTACAATCGGTGGATATGTGGAGGAAGAAGAGGAGTTTGAAGCACCGGTTTCGGAAACTGTGATTGAAGATGAACTTCAAACTACTCCTCAGGATAGTTACTACAATGGATTTGAAGAAGGATATCTTCCTGTAGTTCGTGATCAGGGAAGTGAAGGTGCTTGCTGGTCGTTTGCATCTATTGGTGCAGTGGAAAGTGATTTGATTCGAAGCGGTTATGATAATCGAAATGTTGATTTATCAGAATTGCAGTTAGCATATTTTTCCTCACATTTTTTTGATGACCCTAAAGACTGTCATGATGATGACGTTGTGTCATACAGTGGCTCTAATTATTTAAGCAACGGTGGAAATTCTACCATAGCATACCGTTATTTGGCAAATAAAGTAGGCGCAGTAAAAGAAGATTATGTACCATATCGTAAGGGTAGCACCTATGTACCGGATGAAAAAAATGCCATTTCCCAGGATTATGCTCAGGTAAAGAGTGTCTATGTCATTTCTATCGATGATCGAACAGGAATAAAATCGGCTATCAGAGAACACGGTGGTGTAGCAGCATCGTTTTGTGCCTCAACAGGAACCGGTACATATACAAGAAATGGTGTATCAACCCCCTGTGAGGTTCGCTACAGTGCAATCCACAATTCTTTTTATGGAACCTGTCCGACTACAAATCATGCAGTTATGCTTGTGGGATGGGATGATTATTTCCCGAAAGAAAACTTTTATGAAGGCTGTAAGCCGTCGAGTGATGGCGCCTGGCTGGTTCGGAACAGCTGGGGGTTGAATGACTATGGTTATGATGGATATTTCTGGCTTTCTTACGAGGATGCGGGACTGTTATCCAGTGGACATGTAGTTGCCTATGATGCGGATAAGAATGTTTATGACAATAGTTATTCCTACGCATTTTCTCCAACTGCAAGTACAATTATTACGGTTGGAAGTGGACGAAAATTGGAACAGGATTACACGGTGGATATTGGCGAAGAGTTAAAAGCCGTAGGTTTTGAACTGTCCACTTCTGATGCAACGGTAAATGTAACGGTGAAAGCAGGAAATAAAACCGCGGCTGGTAGAGTGCAAACAACTTTTGCGGGATATTATACTATTGTGCTCAATCAAGCGATTCGGATTGAACAGGACAGTGAGCGCTCTGTAATTGTAGAATTTACTTTTACTTCTGATTCAAATATTGGAGTGATATGTGAAAACCCGGTAGGTAATTCTGCTGGAGGGATTCATTATACTGGTTCACATGGAGGCGTAGCAAAATGGAATGGAACTCAAACACTAAGTTATGACCCGCGTGTTATTCTATTCACGAATAGTACGCCGCTTAATAACAATGAAAAAGTGATTGAGTTAGAAGAAAACAGCATCACAAAGCACGCGGGGGAGACCTATCAAATTCGATTGACGGATTCTTCCGAAGTTTCAATCACGGATTTGGAATGGACCAGTATTGATGAGGATGTCGCAACTGTAGATGCCAATGGATTAGTTACAGTTGGCTGTTACAAGGGTTCAACTGTGATTACAGGAACAGATCCGGCTACCGGACAAAAAGTGGAATTCAATGTTACGGTACAGCCTTATCGCATTAATTATGCGCTAGCCAATGACGTCCTTAATTCCACGAGAAGTGAAGTTTTTTATCCGGGAGATGAACAAAACTGTATATTGCCAATGACCTCCTTTTTTGGAAGAGCAGGCTATAGGCCAAAGTCTACATTATATTTGGATGCGAGCTTTACTACAGCGGCAACATCAAGTGCTTTAATGAATAAAAACGAAGATGTTACCATTTATATAAATTGGACTGAAAATAAGATTCGTGTGAAATATTACGTTCCCGCAACGAATGGGGGGAATTATGTTTTAGGAAGTTATAGTACTTCCAGTGCAAATCTAAGTGCGAAATCCCTTAGTGTTAACGATTGCCCTTATACTTTGCCGAGCGCTACAAATGCAAGTGTAAATCCCAACACCTATGCTCCCGAGGGGTATGAATTCTCTTACTGGTCCACGGATCCGGAAGGAAATGACAGGGTGGATGAAGCAACAGAAGATTTTGTGTTCAATTTACATAGGGAATATTCCGCCGGTCTTAAAGGATGGAAGTATGTACAGAATACTTATAACTGCTATTTATATCCACAGTATGAACGGACTGCCCCAAAGAATATTTCGGATGCATCGGTGTCCATCACCTTGGGAACTCAGAATACATATAATGGAAGTCAACAGAATGTGGTAATTTCTTCAGTGCAAGATGGTAATACGTTACTTCGTGAGGGTGTAGATTATCGCATTGTGTCCGGAGGCACTGCCACCAATGTAGGAAATGTGAATTTGACCATTGAGGGACTGGGAAATTATACCGGAACAAAGACAGTA
>JAIKXK010000230.1 GCA_024684155.1 Lachnospiraceae bacterium
TTTCCTCCAATACAGGATGCTTATGTTGCATCACAAGTATATTATAAAGGAAAAAGTACAAAATAATTCTTAAATTTCTATTAATTTTTTGTGAACAAATTATGTGTGTGGTATAATTATTCCAACAAAGAAAAAGGAGACTGCTTATTATGTGGAGAGCTAGAAAAAGACTTTGGTGTGGGTTGCCTTGGACATTTACAGTATATAGTTTTGATGAGGAGAGACTATTTGTAGATTCAGGTATTTTAAACAAACGCCAGGATGAGGTTCGCTTATATAGAGTTCAGGATCTTACCGTTACAAGAAGTTTGATTCAAAGAATATTTGGACTAGGAACCATTCATCTATCTACCAAGGATCAGACCATGGGAAATTTTGATTTAATAAATCTCCGTGATGTTATGGATGTAAAAGAAGATTTGTCACGTAAGGTAGAAGCGCAAAGAGATAAGAAGAGAGTTTCTGTACGTGAATTTATTGGAGACGACGATACGGATATTGATGACATGTAAAGGGGGCGATAATATGTATCCGGTGATTACAATTAGCCGTGAATTCGGTAGTGGGGGACACAGCATTGGCAAAAAGGTGGCAGAGGCACTAAATATACCTTTTTACGATGGTGAAATTGTAAATCAGGTAGCACAGGAAAGTGGTTACGCAAAGGAATTAATTGAGGAACAGGGAGAACATACATCAGCTAGTAACAAATGGTTTGATATTTCAACTGCATCAGCTATGTATTTTCAGAGCCCTCAGGATGAAATCTTTTTAGCGCAAAGAAAAGTGATTCTAGACTGTGCAAAAAAGGGACCTTGCGTAATTGTAGGAAGATGCTCTGATTATATTTTAAAAAATGAGGAAATCTTTTCTGTTCATGTTCTAATTCATGCAGATATGGAACACAGAATTGAGCGTGTATTAGAACGCTATGGTGAAAACCCTGATGTGAGTGTGAAAAAGCGTATTCAAAAGAAGGATAAACAACGTCGTACTTATTATCGTTACTATACCGACCAGCATTGGGGTGATTACGAAAACTATGACTTAGCATTAAATAGCGGAACTTTAGGAGAAGAAAACTGCGTAAAAGCAATTTGCGAATTGGCGCAGAATTTATCGAAGTAATAAAAACCGGCTGAGAGAATTATTGATTCTCTCCGCCGGATTTTTTCTTTGTTATGATAAACATTAAAATGCCAGCACCGCAGATGATGCCATAACCTGCAAAGCTTAAGGCGTCTGGAAGCTCTCCTAATACAATCATACCAAGAAGAGCTGCAAAGATAATCTGGGTATAATCATACACAGAAATTTCTCTTGCTGGGGCATGAGAATAGGCTGCGGTAATGCTAAACTGTCCACCGGTGGCAGCAAGGCCTGCTAAAAGTAAAAAGAGAAGCTGCGTTCCGCTTAATGGAGTATAATTATAAAGGCTAAAAGGTATGGACATAATGCAGGAAAATACTGAGAAAAATAAAACAATGACAGGTCCTTTTACACCATGAGTAGAGGCAAGGCGCACATTGGTATAGGCAAGACCTGCACTCATACCTCCGATGACCCCAATGAAAGCCGGAAAGGTGGTAAGGCTATCTACCCCAGGTTTTAAAATTAAAAGTGTTCCAAAGAAGGCAATGATGACACAAAGTGCCTGATAAGGTTTTACTTTTTCTTTTAATAAAAAGAATGAGAATATAATGGCAAAAAATGGAGATAGTTTATTTAACATATTTGCATCGGCAATTACTAAGTGATCTACTGCGTAGAAATTACAAAAGATACCGATGGTTCCAAAAAGGGAACGGGAGATTAAATATTTATAGTTTTGTCTGTCTCCTACAGTAAAAGGAATTTTGTTTTTTAACATAACACCCAGAGCAAAAAAGATGGCTACAAGGTTTCTGAAAAAGCTTTTTTCAAAGGAAGAGATATCTCCAGAAAGCTTTAAAAACAGCGTCATACAGGCAAAACAAAAACCTGCGCATATAATATACAAAATACCTTTGTTTTTCTCAGTCATATTACACCTCATAAATAAATTTACGTGAATTATTATAGAAGAAAGGAAAAATGGATGATAGAGGAAATATATCTAAATCTTTCGGGAATATACGATGGTTTTGTGTCTGAAATTAATTTAACCAATGTTTCAAGCACCAATTGCTATTGTGACGACTATGCAAAGAAAATTCTTCGAGATAAACTAAAAGATTTAACGCCAGAGGGATTACATTTTATTGACAGTGGGAATTATCATTACCTTTCTTATTTTTTCTTAGAGAAAATAAAGGAAGATTTTGCGCTGATATTGATTGATCATCATCCGGATTATCAGCCTCCATCTTTTGGAGATATTTTATCCTGTGGTGGTTGGGTGAAAACAGCTAATGATACTCTTCCTCATTTAAAAAGAGTTTATATGATTGAAGTGGACGAGGGATTGTATGGGCAGTTAAAAGAAGTGCCTGAAAATGTTTGTCTGCTGAAGAAAGATGAAATTGGGAAAATAGCGAAAGATTTACCAATCTATATTTCTATAGATAAGGATGCCCTTTGTGAAAAAGATGCTGCAACAGATTGGGATCAGGGGGATATGAAAATCGAGGAATTGATGGAGGTATTACATCAGTTACAACATTACAAAATTATCGGTATAGATGTGTCCGGAGAAAAAAAGGAAATGCCTACAGATAAAGAAAAAATAAAGAACAAAAAAACAAATGAATTCATACGTAAATCTTTAGACTTATGAGATGGGCTATGGTAGAATGAATAGAGATAACTCAGTACTGGGTGGAGAGAGATATGAGTTGGAATTTTGATTATGATATTTGTGCAATTATCTTTATTAGCACACTTATAATTTATTATGGATATCGTAAGTGTTTACCACTGACTTATAATAAGCTTTTTCAGTGGCTAATGGTATCTTCAGTTCTTGTGGCAGTTACAGATGTAGTGGGCTCCGTTGTGGCAGTCCAGGGAAAGTCTGTATCAATTTCCCTTATTTATATTATAAATATTACTTATTATATCGTTTTAACATTTACACCTATGATATTTGGCAGTTATGTCGCTGCCATCATTAAAAAGCCGATTCGTGAATCTCGATATTTGATGAATTATGTGTTCGCAATTCCAGGTATCATTGTAATGGCAATAGCTATTACGACACCTATGACAGGAGCATTATTCTCAGTGGATACAGATCATATCTTCCATTATGGAAATTGGAGAATTTCGATTTTTATTGAAACGATGTTTTATTTGGTTACATCTGGAATTCAGGTGATTAAATATAGGGCGAAAGTAAAAAAAGTGATTCGTTATTCCATTTATATTTATATTTTAACCACTGCTGCTGGTCATGTCTGTCAGATGTTCTACACACCTTATGTTCAAACGGTATCATTAAGTGCTACCATTGGTCTTTTAATTATGTTTTTAGCTTATCAAAATCCTGACTATGACAGAGATAGAAAAACAGGAATGTATCGTGAAAATGGAATTCGAAAGATTATTAATGAGGATAGACTTTACGGTAAGAATCGTCCGGTAGCCGGAATTGCATTTGACAACTATGAACATATTCGGGCTGTATATGGGGAAGAAACAGCCAATGAAGTTGTGCAAAATGTTGCAAAATATTTACAGGTAACTTTTCCGGAAAATGATAAATTTTATGTTCACAAAGGAAGGGTAATTGCGTTCTTTGACGGCAATATTGAAACTCTTCGATTCTTTAGAAATACTATTACCGAACGATGTAAGATGCCCTTTGAATTTAAAGGAGGAGATGTTTATTTATCCCCGGTATTTATCTTTACCCTAGAAGACATTAAGGTAGAATCCTTTGAAGAATTTAAAGCATCCATGACCATTGCATTCCAGCGAGCGATTGAACAGGGAAAAGGATGCGTCATTCGATTGACGGAGGAAATGCATCAGGAAGCGATTCGTGGAATAAAAATAGATCGAGCCTTAAAAAAGGCACTTTCTGAAGATAGTTTACTGGTATATTATCAGCCCATTTATGATACCATAGAAAAACGCATGGCTTCCGCGGAAGCTTTGGTTCGTATTCATGATGAAGAACTTGGAATGATTTATCCGGATGAATTTATTTGGCGAGCAGAAGAAAACGGAAGTATTTTAAGTTTAGGAGAACAGGTTTTTCGAAAGGTATGTGCGTTTATAAATCAACATAATATGGAGGAAATGGGCTTATCCTTTATTGAAATCAATCTTTCCCCTCTTCAGTGTATACGAAAACAGTTGGCGTTAGAGTTTGAAAAGATTATTGAAGAATATAATATAGATCCGAAATATTTAAATTTAGAGATTACAGAAACTTCCACAGGAGATATTGATGTGATTCGTGAGAATATGAATCAATTATCGAAAAAGGGTGTAGGATTTGCCTTAGATGATTACGGAACCGGTTATTCTAATTTAGTAAATGTTATGGGACTGCCTCTTGATATTATAAAGATTGATAAGTCTTTAGTTTGGAGCTTCTTTAATGAAGGAAGTGAATTACTTTATAGTGTCATTGAGACTTTTATAAAAGGAGACTTTAAGCTGGTAATGGAAGGCGTAGAAACAAAGGAAATGGCTGATAAACTGGCAGAAATGGGATGTCATTATGAGCAGGGCTTCTATTATTCAAAACCGATTCCGGAAGAAGATTTTGTAAGCTTTGTAAAGGAGTACAATAAATAAAAATGTAATTTTTTAAAAGTTTTAATAAATTTATATTGCAAATAAAGATAAAGGGTTTTATAATTAATTAAAAGATTTAATTAATTGAAAACCCTTTTTAATTTTGCACAAAAAAGGGTAGGAGAGGGGGTTATCCTATTAACTTAGCATTACTAGAAAAAATGGAATTAACCGTGGGCCAGGGAGAAAATAATTTCACCATGAGCCGGGGCAGCTTTGTATATAACCAAACCTTTTTTCATAAAGAGGTTTGTCGTCTCATAAAAAAAGAAGAAATCCCAAAGGGTTTCATTCTTCACTTTGAGGATTCGAAGCAGGTACATAGAATTTCTGTTCAAGAGGAAGATGGAAAAATTTCTGCAGATTATATGGATGAAGTTCCGTCAGATGTAAATCGCTTTTGGCTTAAAATTCCAACAAATCCAGATGAAAAGATATATGGATGTGGAGAAACATACTCAAAGTTCAACCTGAAAGGGGAAAAGGTTCGAATTTGGGTAGCCGAACATCAAAATGTAAATCGTATCTCAAAAAAAGTAATTAAGCGTGCCACCATAGGACGAATTATTGGAAAACAACCAAAGAAAACCATGAAGTTTTCAAAATATGAATCCTACTATGCGCAACCTACCTTTACATCATCAGACAAATATTATGTTCATGTATATACCAATGCATATAGCGAGTTTGATTTCTCAAAACCAGATTCCATTACCTTCTATTTACAGGAGGCACCACATTTTGTTATGGAGTCAGGGAAAAGCTTTGAAGAAGTGTCAGAAAAACTTTCGGCTTTACTTGGCCGTGTAGATGCTCTTCCGGATTGGATATATGATGGTGCAATTTTAGCTGTGCAGGAAGGCTGCGAAGCCATTGATAAAAAATTAAAAAAAGCTCAAGATGCCGGAGTCAGGGTTTGTGGAATCTGGTCTCAGGACTGGTCAGGCTGCAGGCGAACAGGCTTTGGCTACCAGGTAATGTGGAATTGGGAATGGGACAAAGAACTCTATGTAGACCTGGACAAAAAGATAAAAGAATGGGATACAAAAGGGGTGAAATTCCTTGGATATATCAATCCATTTATGGCTATAGAAAAGCGATTATATGAATACGCTTCAAAAAAAGGCTATTGCGTCAAGGATAAGGAAGGAAAGGATTATTTAGTTACCATTACTACCTTCCCTGCAGCAATGATTGATTTTACAAATCCAGAGGCTTATGAATGGTACAAAGGTCTAATTAAAGAAAATATGATTGGACTTGGTCTAGGAGGATGGATGGCTGATTTTGGCGAATATCTTCCGGTAGATGCAGTACTTTATTCTGGAGAAGATGCAGCTGTAATTCATAACCAGTGGCCTGCAATCTGGGCAAAGATGAATCGGGAAGCAATCAGGGAGTGTGGTAAAGAAGGAGAAGTATTTTTCTTTACAAGAGCTGGACATACAGGAACTATTGCTTCATCTACCATGATGTGGACAGGTGATCAACACGTAGATTGGTCTGTGGATGATGGGCTGATCTCCACAGTACCGGCAACCCTTTCTCTTGCAATGTCAGGTTATGGAGTAACCCATTCGGATGCAGGCGGATATACCACTTATGGAAAATTACTTTCCAGAAGTAAGGAACTGTTAATGAGATGGGAAGAGATGAATGCATTTACACCACTGCTTCGAACCCATGAAGGTAATCAGCCTGTAAACGATGTACAGTTCGATGATGATTTGGAATTATTAAATCAGATGGCAAAGTGTTCCCAAATGCATTTCGCCTTAAAATCATACTTAATTGATTTGGTAAAGGATCAGACAAAGAAAGGGACCCCTGTAATGCGACCATTGTTTTATCACTATGATGAACCTTTGGCCTATACGGAAATGACAGAGTATCTATTAGGAAGAGATATGCTTGTAGCACCTATTTATGAGGAGGGAACAACTTCTCGTCAGGTTTATTTACCAGAGGATACCTGGGTACATCTATTTACAAAGAAAGAATACAAGGGCGGGAACTATTCTATAGAGGCTCCTATGGGATGCCCACCAGTATTTATAAAAAAGGATTCGGCCAGATTTGAAGAATTAATGATGGTGGCAAATCCGTAAAGGTCCTAAAGGACAGATTCAATTTAGGTTTCATCACCACAAAGGGTGACACAAATACACATTATAAAAGTTATATGGAGGAACAAAAAATGAAATACTTTTTAGACAGTGCAAAAATGGATGAAATTAAGGAAGCTTATGAAACTTTTGGTATTGATGGTGTAACCACAAACCCTAAGCACATTATGTTATCAGGAAAGCCTTTTATGACAGCGATTAAGGATATGGCTGACTGGGCAAATGAACAGGGCTTTAAAGATTACAATGATTTCCCTATTTCTGTTGAAGTAAATCCTCATTTAGATGATGCTGACGAAATGATTAAAATGGCACGTGAGATTTCATCTCTTTCTAAGTGCTTTGTTATTAAAATTCCTTGTACAGAAGCTGGATGTACAGCTGCTCGTAAATTAGAGAAGGAAGGAATCCGTACAAATCTTACTTTAGTATTCTCACCTGCTCAGGCATTATTTGCAGGAAAATATGGATGTAAATTCGTTTCACCTTTCATTGGATGGAAGGAACAAAACGGAGAAGACTGCAAGCAGTATATTCAGGACATTGTAGATATCTATGCAAACTTTGGATTTATTGGAGAAACAGAAATTATTTGCGCTGCAATTCGTTCACCTAAGCAGTTCGTGGATTGTGCAGTTGCAGGTGCTGACTGCGTAACAGCAGGCCTTGCAGTATACAAAGATGCCATGCATCATGCCTTCACAGATCAAGGAATGAAGACTTTCCAGGATGCATGGGATAACACAGCAGGCAACTAAACTATGGCTTTTTTTGGCAGGGTAGCTGGTTAATACTTTTGGAATAAGCGCAAAGGGGATGAGCTTGTGCTACTAATGTAGTATCCGGCTACCGGTATTAGTAAATAATAAGGAGATAAGAGTTATGAAGATCGGATTTATTGGATTGGGAATCATGGGTGAGTCCATGGCTGAAAATATTGTAAAGAAACATGACGATGAGGTTTATGTCTTTGACTTTGTAAAGGAAAAGGTAGATCTTTTGGTTTCAAAGGGTGCAAAGGGCTGCACTTCTTCAAAGGAGGTTGCAGAAAAGGTAGATGTCATTATTTCTATGGTTCCAAAGTCAGAACATTCTATGAGTGTATATAAGGAAGTACTTCCTGTACTGGATGCAACAAAGACCTGTATTGACATGTCTACCATCGATCCTTCCGTATCTGTTGAAATTTCAGAAATGGTAAAAAAGACAGGCGCACAGTTTATTGATGCTCCAGTTGTAAAATCCAAGCCAGCTGCCATTGCAGGAAAACTTGGAATTTATGTTGGTGGGGAAGAAAAGACTTATGAAGCTATGAAACCAATTTTACTTTATATGGGCGAAAATGTAATTCGTATGGGAGATAACGGCAAAGGTCTTGTTATGAAGATTTGCCACAATGCTCTTGTATCCCAAATCCAAAATGGTGTAAATGAAACAGCTACTTTGGCAAAGGCAAATGGTATTGATATTTTAACTTATGCAGAAGCAATTTCTTATGGTGGAGCTGGAAACTGGTATTTAGATTCGAAAAAGGATGTTCTTGCAAAAGAAGACTATACAACAGCCTTTTCTATTGAAAACGAACACAAGGATGTACATATTTGCATGAATCTTGCAAAAGAGTGTGGTGTTGATATGCCAGGAGAAGAAAATGCAGTTCGCGTATATGACAAGGCTCTTGAAATGGGACTTGGAAAAGAAGACTTCTGTGCAACTATGAAGGTTGTCCGTGAGGGAAGATAAGAGGAAGATTCTATGAGAAAAGAAAGCATTGCCCTGTTAGAGCATTTAAACGAAGTGAATAATGTAAAAATTTATTCTGTAGAAGATCCTGAGTTTAAAAGCTATGGAAGAATTGTAAAAGGATATGATTTTTCTGATGTTACAAAGTATATGAAGGAGCATACAAAGATACCTGGCGAGGGGAATGTGTATGTACCAGGAGTAGAGGAAATGGAAGCTTTCCCTGTAAAGGAAAAGGTGGAAACAGGGCTCTATGGTGGAATGCCAATTCAAATTGGATATTGTAATGGAAGAAACTCTACTTATAATGGATTTGAATATCACAAAGGCAGTGAGATTAATGTGGCAGTAACTGATTTTATGCTGGTGTTAGGCCATCGTTGGGAAATCAATAACAACCATTATGATAATAATGATGCAAAAGTATTCTTTGTAGAGCGAGGCTGCGCTATTGAGATGTTTGAAACCACCCTTCACTTGTCACCTTTAAAGGTATGTGATGAGGGATTTAAAGGAGTGGTGATTTTACCAAAGGGAACAAATACTCCTTTAAGTGAAGAAGAAAAATCTCTTATTGATGAAAAGGATGCAGAACAGGTTCTTTTACTCCACAGAAATAAATGGGTAATTGCACATCCGAAGAGAGAACCATTAATAAAACAGGGAGCACATCCTGGAATTATTGGAGAAAATAAGGAATTGTTCTATTAAATATGAATAAAAATTAAAATGCCCGGGAGAGTGTTTTAGTTTGAGATTCAAACAAATATAAAAGTAATTGTATGAAAGAAGGATATTATGAGTAAAAAGTTTCAAGTAGCCTACGTGCCAATTGGAGTAGGGACTTTTCATTTGGAAAGTGCACAAAAGGAATTTGAAAAATCATGTAAGTTGATTTCGGAATCGGCAGAGCAGGCACTTCTCCCAAAAGAGATGTTATTATCCATTGATTTATTAAATGAGTTTTTGGATGAAATCAATCCGGATTTAATTATTTTACAAAACATTACATTTGCAAATGCTGCTTATGCCAGCGAAGTATTGAAGCGTTTTGATTGTCCGATTTTACTTTGGACACTTCGAGAGCCTGTCATTGATGGAGGCAGACTACGTCTGAATTCCTTAACTGGTGCATATTCTGCAGCCAATGCCTTTAAGGCTTTTCGAAAGGAGCCATTAGAATATATTTTTGGAGCTCCTGAAGAAGAAGAAGTTATTCATAAAGTGAAGGCTGCTATCCGTGCCGCAGAATTGAAATTCAAAATGAAATCTCTAAAGGTTGCAGCGGTAGGTCACACACCTCAGGGCTTTGGTTTTGGACGTGCCATGGATTTGGAAATGATGGAGACCTTTGGTGCTACCTTAGAGTCAATTGAAGCAAGAGAACTTATTGATAAGGCAAAGGCTTATAGTGATGAAGATATTGAAGAGTATTTAAAGGATGCAAAAAACCGTACCGTTGGTTTAGAAAATACTCCTGAAAACAACCGCAAGGATTTTGCAAGACTATATCGTGCCTATAAAGAATATGTAGATGAAAATCATATTGGGGCATTGGCGAGCCGTTGCTGGCCTGATTTTTTTACCGCTTTTGGTACACCGGTTTGTCTGGTGCTTGCTATGCTAAATGATTTGGATGTAGCAGCAAGTTGTGAAGCAGATACCTATGGAGCACTTTCTATGTATCTTGGAATGCAGTTAACAGGTATGCCTACTTTCTTTGGAGATCCGGTTTCTATGGATGAAAAGGAAAATACAGTTACCTTCTGGCACTGTGGTACAGCAGCCTGTTCTTTGGCAAGAAAAGATACAGGAGCAAAAATTGATGTTCATTGTAACAGAAAGATTGGACCTACCTTAGACTTTGGCTGCAAAGAGGCTGAACATGTTACTATCTTTCGAATTGGTAAAAAACCAGATGGAAGCTTTCGATTTTTACTGGCTGAGGGAAAGGCTCTTGATAAACCAAAGCAGTTCAATGGAACCTCTCTTGTAGTGGAAACGAAAACCAATGCAAAAGATTTTGTATATTCTAGTGTTGAGGCTGGATATGAGCCACACTTTGTGGTAGCATACCAAGATGTAGCAGATGAACTTGAGATTCTAGCCCATTTCTTAAATATTGAAGTGGATCGCTACGAATAAAAAAGAGGGTAAACTATGAATTATTCCGGAATGAATATGGAGCAGGTAAAACGACAGAATCGTGCTGCCATTTTAACTTATATAGTAGAATCAGGACCAGTTTCCAGAAAAGAAATTGCAGAAACCACAGGATTAACACCTGCAGCTGTAACTCAGATCTGTAATTCTTTATTAGAGGAGAAAGTTCTCGTGGAATTAGGTACAGCTGAGTCTCAGGGTGTGGGAAGAAAAAAGGTTTTAGTAGATGTGGATTATGAGTATGCATATATTTACGCTATTAATATTGAGCCTGAATCTGTAGTAATTGCTATTTCAAATTTAAAGGGAGATGCGGTAGCAAAAACTTCTTTTAAATTGGATAAAAAAGTGGCACCTGAAGTTGTCTTAAAGGAAATTGCAAAAATGGCAAAATCCCTGGCAAAAGAATATGATGATCTTTCTATTAAAGGGGTATCTGTTGGAATTTCCGGAATTGTAGATAAGGAAAGAGGCGTATCTGTACATGCTTATGGAATCTGGGAAGATGAGGTAGATGTTTCTGGTGTTTTAGAAAATGAGTTTCACCTTCCTGTCATTATAGAAAACAATGTAAATGCTTTAGCATTTGCAGAAAAGATTTTTGGATTCGGGAAAAAATACGATAATCTAATGCTGATTAAATGGGGGCCGGGAGTTGGTAGTAGTTTAATACTTCATAAGGAATTATACGAAGGAACTGACAGAAAGGCAGCAGAACTTGGCCACTACATCGTGGAAAAAGATGGAGCAAAATGTTCCTGTGGAAGAAGAGGATGTTTAGAAACAAAGGTTTCTTATCAGGCCCTTTCCTCTATTGTAAAATTTACTCCAGATAATTTTGGAGAAGCTTTAGCAAAAGAAGAAAAACTTCAGGATGCTATGGATTTATTTGCCAGATGTATTGTAAATGCAATTACCATTGTGTCTCCAAATCAGGTGATTTTATGTGGTAGTCTTTTTAAAGATGAAACTGTTCGTAAAAGACTTATAAAAAATTGTAAGTATTACGATAAAACAATTGATGAAAAGCGTATCCTTTACACTGGATTTGAAGAAAAAGAAAACTACATTGGACCAGTGGCAAACTACTTAAGAGAAGGCATACTTTATTCCAAATAAAATAGAATTATACATAATCAGGCATTTGCATTTTTGTAAATGCCTGTTTTTGTGTTAAAATACGCCTAAATGAAAGTGATGGAATAAAGGAAAAGAGGCGATTACATCATGAAGACGGGACTTATCGTTGAAGGCGGAGGTATGAAGTGTGCCTATTCCGCAGGTGTGTTAGATGGTTTTTTGGATGAAAACATTAATTTTGATTACTGCATAGGTGTATCTGCAGGTGCTGCAAACTCAGCATCCTATCTGGCCGGTCAGAGAGAAAGAAATAAACGGTTTTATTGTGAACATTCTCAAAGCCCAAGATACTTTGGAGTACGAAGTTTTTTAAAAACAGGAAATTTATTTGGATTGGATTATATCTATGGAACCTTGACTGAAGAAGGAGGAGGGGATCCTTTAGATTATGAGACTATGATAGATAATCCTACAGAATTTGAATTTCCAGCAACAGATACAGAAAGTGGAAAACCTCACTATTTTACAAAGTATGATTTGACACCAAATGACTATGCTCCCATTAAAGCTACCTGTGCTCTTCCAGTAGCAACGAAGGCAGTTGAAATAGAAGGACATTTTTATTATGATGGTGGGGTGTCTGATTCCATTCCAGTTTGGAGAGCATTGGAAAAGGGATGTGATCGCGTTGTAGTGATTATGTCGAAGCCTAAGGGATTTTTTATGGAACCTCAAAGCTATAAATCAGTGTATAAAAGAGTGTTGAGAAATAGTCCAAAGATTATTCAGGATTTAAACCATCGACATGAGGTGTACAACGCTCAGTTGAAAAAGGTTCTTGAAATGGAAAAAGAGGGAAAGGCCATGGTGTATTACACGCCAAAGATTGAAAAAATGAGTACTTATTCTGTAGACTCTGTCCTGGCTGAGTCTTTGTACAATACAGGTCTATATGATGCAAGAGAGACTATGGATAAGTTAAAGGAGTTTATGCAAAAATGAGAAAACCTGGTAGTTTAGGAAAATGCTTTATGCCAATCATAATGGTGTTTCTGGTAGAAAATATTATATCTATTATGGGCGTAGAGTTTTTATTTATGATAAAAGCTTCTTCCTTTCAGGGAAATAGCTATACAGAATTTGTAGAAGAAGTGCTTTCGGCCACGCAAAGCCAGGAATTTGCTGTTTGGGTATCCATTGCCTATGCAATTATTTGTGGTATCTGGTTTAGTGTCTGGTATTATCAGCTTACTCATAATAAACAGGTTAAAGCTGATGGAATCAATGTTTCGGATATGGCAGAAGACATAAAAAGAGAGCGAAAAGGAGCATTTGAGGGATATCGCTGGACCATTATTCCAGGAATGATTCTCTTAGCAATAGGAGCGCAGTATGTATGTTCTTATATCATGAATTTAGTTGCTTCCTTAATGCCACAGTGGTTAGCGGAATATCAAAAACTAATGGAGGGTATGGGACTTGATTCCATGGAATCCTATACTGTTCCTTTGATTTTATATACGGTAGTTTTAGGACCGATTGTAGAAGAATTAACCTTTAGAGGATTAACCTTCACCTATGCTCGTCGCCTAACCCCATTTTGGGTAGCAAATATTATTCAGGCAGTGTTGTTTGGAGTATTGCATATGAACCCATTACAGGGAATTTATGCAGCTGCTCTTGGAATTATTTTCGGAATGATTTACGAAAAGAGTAGAAATATTTTGGTGACCATAGTATTACATATGCTCTTTAATATTATGGGAGTGTTTGTAAGCAGCTTTATGAATATGGGTGATAATGCCATTTCCTTCTACTTTATTTTACTTGGAAGTCTGATTGTTACTTACATTGGATACGAGCTTGTAGTAAAGTCCATTCCACAAAGAGTAAATATTGAAGAAAAAATTGAAAAATAGCATTAAGAAATAATAGGAGTTTCCGATATTAATTGTGAAGGGTTTTGATGGCCACAAAATTCTTCACAAAATATGGGATGCACCAGGATGGTACTTTTAGAAAGGGTAAGGATACCTTTTGTGAGGGTACTATTTTTTTGCATTAAAAAAGGGATTTTGCTTTGCCAAAACGGTACTTCCCGAAGGGAGGTATAATATGATTATTACATCTGGTGATGTAGGCATGAAGAGCACTAGAACCTATGAATCTAACTCTTCTTTTCGTACTACAATAACCACATCTCAGGGTAATAACGCAAGCGGAATCTGGAATTCTACCAATGCAGGATTATCTGGAAAATTTATGGGCTTTTTAAACTATAGTTTGGAAGACCTAAAGAAAAATACAGATATGAACAAAGAAACAGGTTTGCTTGGTGGAATTACCGACGGAGACGGGAGATCAAATGCGTCAAGAGGAGTGGCGCAGACAAGAGATTTATCGGAACTAAGACATTCCGCACTCCAAATTCAATTTGAAACCTTAAACTATTTGTTTAAAGTATTATTTAGTAATCGATTTGGTGTTCCAACCGAATTGGATAATAATTTCTTTGATACCTTTATGAGTGGTGAAAATGGCTATGAGTATTTTGGAAATCAAAGGACGCAGACGTTTGAACAAATTTATACCTATGAGGAGAATGAGACTACTACCTTTTCGACTCAGGGTAAGGTTTGTACTGCCGATGGCAGAGAAATTGATTTTGGAATTAATGTTACTATGACACGCAGCTTCTACCAGGAGTATAAGGAATCCTATACCAGAAGCATTGCAAATTACCTGGATCCTTTAGTAATTAATTTAGATGGTAATGTGACGCAAGTCAAAGACCAAACATTTATCTTTGATCTGGATGGTGATGGCAATGAAGACGAAGTGCATTCCCTTGAAAAGGGAAGTGGATTTCTTGCCTTGGATAAAAATGGAGATGGCATAATCAACAATGGTTCTGAACTATTTGGTGCCAGAACTGGCAATGGATTTGAAGAATTAGCTACTTATGATTTAGATGGAAATGGCTGGATTGATGAGGCAGACGAAATATTTTCACGCTTAAAAGTCTGGTCAAAAGATGATGAGGGAAATGACGTACTTTACACCCTGAAGGAAGCAGGGGTCGGTGCCATATGTTTAAGTGCGCAAAAAACTCAGTTTAATCTTACCAACGAGACAAATGAATCCAAAGCAATGATTCGCCAAAGTGGTTTTTATCTAAAGGAGAATGGAATACCAGGCCTTGTACAACAGGTAGACATGGCGATGTAACAAAATAACCTTTCTGAATAAGCTGTTTAATAAGAGGAGGACTCTCAATGGAGGGTCCTTCTTTTTGTCTTTTGTCAGGTTGAGAAAACGTTTGAACAGGTGTATACTTCTACTTGCTGAATTAGGCAATCAAATTGCTTAAAAAGGCTAATAAGGAGGAAATGAATAATATGAAAAAAATGATGAAACGAATTGTTGCAGGGCTTTTAGCTCTTACTTTATTATGCTCAATAATTCCTGCAAAACAGACGAAGGCCGCAAGCAGTACACAGAGTATTTCTGTGAATACAACCTGTGACTACACTCTGGCTTATGGTGAGGAGCTGGTATTACAATTTACATCTCCAGCAGATGGATATTTTTCGGTGACATTAAATAAAACCGCTAGTGAATCTAGCTGGGAGAGCACCTATTTTTATGTAAAAGATGGTAATGGGAAACAGATTCTTACTTCCCACAGTGTTTGCCTTGGAGAAACAGACTCAACAGGGGTTTATGGAACAAAGAAAAATAAGACCTTCTATGTAGTAATTGAAGATGGATATGCCTGTCAGTTTAACATTAGAGTAAATTACACCAATGCATCTAATTGGGAAAATGAGGATAATGATACTGCAAAAACAGCATGTTCTTTATCTAACGGAAAATATAGATATGGAACAATTTCCTATGGTGATATCAATGGTTCAACTTATGATTATTATAAGTTTAAAGTGAAGAAGAATAGCCAGGTAAAGATTACATTTGGCCCAAAAGAAGTTACGGGAGATAGTAATTATTGGGATTTAGATATTATTAATTCTAATAATGCTACACAAGATCTTATGTATACTTCATCAGTGAGAACAGAAACTGTTTACTTAAAAAAGGGAACCTACTACTTACGAGTAGGATCTGGTTACTATAGTAGTGATGACGTAGTGTATAAACTTAAATTTAAATCTTCAAGTTTAAATATTAAAAAACCTACTATTAAGAGTGTAAAAGTTAAAAAATATAAATACTATACAAATTATTATTTTGATAATCTTAAGATGAAGGGAAACAAAACAGCAGATGGTTTTCAATTACAGATTGCCAAGAAAAAGAATATGAAGGGCAAATTGGTAAATGAAAACTTAGATATTACTACAGATGGATCTGTAGGAAAAAAGAAGATTGAATATACTTATCAGTTAGCAAAACAAAAGAAGTACTATGTTCGTGTTCGAGGATATGTAATTGATCCATTTGGAAATAAGATTTATGGAAAATATAGTAAAGTAAAGAAATCATAACTGAATATAATTATTACTTAGGAAGCAGTGTGTTGTATATACACTGCTTCTTTTATGTGTAAAAAAATCCAAGAATAACAAATTAACTATCTAAAAAACAAATTTACATTCTTTTCTTTCGAAATATAAAACTATAATAAATATAACATATATAGGCAACTTTGGAGGAGGTAATATGAGCGGAGTAGCGAAAGAAAAGAAAGGGCTTTTAGCGAATGCGTTTAAAAGCAGTTTTTGGGATTCGAAGATTAAATCTCAAAACACAACAAAAGCAGAAGTAATTTTAGGTTATTTTATTGGTCCATGGGGAATGTTATTAACAAACTCTATTGTTAATAGCTACTTTAACCAGTACTTAACCGACGTAGTTGGATTTACCATTAACAAGGGTGCATGGATTGCATCTTTCATG
>JAIKXK010000033.1 GCA_024684155.1 Lachnospiraceae bacterium
TTAGAAGCGCTCATTAACATATACATTCTTTCGTCTTACGGAGAAATTTTAGCGCATGATTTTTTCGTAACGAAATTGTGTTCCATATTTCCTCAAGATGAAAGGGAGCGGGCAGCCGCTCCTTTTCGATTTCTTTAAAAAGATTTCCTGATATGATACAATCAAATTAGTTTTGAAAGGGGATTACTATGGCCAAACTTAGAATTGTAGACGGATTTATGTTTCATAGTGAAGAGGAGTATCAATCAGCATTAAAAGAACAAAAGGCTGTAACATACTTAAAACAGCAAATGTCAGGAAAGAATGCTACGGAAATACTTCGCATTTATAACCAACTTCTAGAACAAAAGCTATTTCATACGGAAGTTGGATATTCTTTTTTACATGATATATATGTATCATTACAGATTCAAAAAACCATTCCAAACAATGAAATTCCCGCTATTGATATAGAAAGAAAAGTAGAGAAAGTGCCAGAAAAAACACCAGTGAAAAAAGAGAGAAACAGTTCTTCTTCTCAGGTGAAAACACTTCGTGTTATGGTAATCGCTCTTTTGGTGGTTGTGGTTGGAATGTTTGTAATTACTTTGACTGGATCCAATCCTACCATTTTAGATTATGAAACAAAAATACAGAATAAATACGCAACCTGGGAACAACAGCTGACAGAAAGAGAAGCTGCTGTATCAAAAAGAGAAGCTGAGTTGAATCAGCAATAATTCACACATTTTTAACACTTCTATGATAGTGTGATGAAAAAGTAAGGAGGATAATTCTTTGAGTCAAATTAAGATTTTAGTGGTTGATGATGAAGCAAGACTTCGTAAATTAGTAAGGGATTTCTTGGTTAGAGAAAATTATGATGTAATAGAAGCTGGGGATGGTCAGGAAGCTTTAGATGCATTTTCTGACAATCCAGATGTAGCATTGATATTACTTGATGTTATGATGCCAAAACTAAATGGATTTGATGTGTTGAAAACGATTCGCCAGTTATCTGATGTCCCAGTGATTATGCTGACGGCTAAAGGAGAAGAAGATGATGAATTACAGGGATTTTCCCTGGGAGTGGATGAATATATCTCAAAACCATTTTCTCCAAAGGTTTTAGTTGCCAGAGTAAATGCAGTTCTTAGAAGATCAGGGGAAGCTCCATCTAATGAAAATCTTCTTTCTGTAGGTGGAATTGAAATGTCTATAGATGCCCATGAAGTGGTGATTGATGGCAAACGATTAGATTTATCTGTAAAAGAGTTTGAACTTTTAGAGTATTTTTTGAGAAATAAGGGCCTTGCACTATCAAGAGAAAAAATTCTAAATAGCGTTTGGGACTATGATTATTTTGGAGATGCTCGTACCATTGATACTCATGTTAAGAAACTTCGAAGCAAAATGGGAGACAAGGGTGATTATATAAAGACAATTTGGGGAATGGGTTATAAATTTGAAGTTGAAGAATAGACCAAAAAACAAAAATATAAGAAATCAGTTATCTATATCCATAGTACTTGTAGTAGTAGGAGTTGTACTTCTGATTTTTATTTTAAACAGTACTCTTTTAGGCTTTATTTATTTGTACTATAAACAAAAAGTGATGATTGATTCCTTTAATACCTTAAATAGTGCATCAGAAAGCGGAGATTTATATACGGAAGATTATTACTATACTTTTGAGGCTCTTACATCAAAGGAATCCTTATCTACCATTGTTATTTCCTCTGATGGAACTGTATGTTTAGCTTCACAAAATGACTATGATATGATTAAAAGTCAAATGTATATGATCCTATTTGGCAACGATGAAGAGAATCCTTTTATTAATTATGATGGAGAAGATTTTTCTATAAGTAGACTTTCAGATAATCGTAATGGCCAGGAATATTTAATCCTTTGGGGAACTTTAGAAGATGGAAATTTTATTATGATGAGGACTACCATAGCCAGTTTGACGGAATCTGCCAGAGTAACCAATCGATTCTTACTTATTGTTGGTGTTGTTGGTATTATTATTTCTATTTTTGTGGCACGATTATTGTCGCTATACTTAACAAAACCATTAAATGAACTTACATCTATTTCAGAAAAAATGACACAACTGGATTTTAATGCCAAGTATGTACCTAAAAATCCAGGAAATGAAATAGATACTTTAGGCATTCATATGAATGAGCTTTCGGAGAGCCTAGAAAATGCCATAGGTGATTTAAAACAAGCAAATCTTGAATTGCAACATGATATTGAAATTCGTGATAAAAACGAAGAAATGAGAAAAGAATTCTTATCTAATGTTTCTCATGAGTTAAAAACCCCCATTGCTGTTATTCAAGGCTATGCTGAAGGATTGGCTGAAGGAGTAATTGAGGATAAAGAAAGTCAGCAATACTATTGCGAAGTCATAGTAGATGAAGCAAAACGTATGAATACCATGGTGAAACAGCTTTTAAATCTAAATCAAATAGAATATGGCCATGATAACGTTAATATGGAGCATATTATGTTAAAGGATCTGGTGAAAGGGGTAGTGGCTGCGAATCAAATTCTGGCAACTCAAAGCGAAGTAAATCTTGTTTTGGAAGATTTCAAAGATGTATCGGTATGGGCGGATGAATTTTTTGCAGAACAGGTTCTTACAAATTATATAACCAACGGAATTCACTATTCAAAATATGAAAAACAGGTCCGGGTAAAAGTAGTGGATCAGGGCAAAGATGTTCGTGTTTGTGTTTTTAATTCTGGAGACCCAATTTCTGAAGAGAGTATTGGCCGCATTTGGGAAAAATTCTACAAGGTTGATAAGGCTAGAACCAGAACCTATGGCGGTAGCGGAATTGGCTTATCTGTAGTAAAAGCAGTAATGGAGTCCTTCCATAAAGAGTGTGGAGTAACCAATTATAAAAATGGTGTAGAGTTTTGGTTTGAATTAGATAAATAAGGGAAAAATTATTGGATGAATTGTGCAAAATTTGTTGAATATTCCTTTTAAGAATGATAAAGTTATATTAAATGTAAAAGATATAAAGAGGGAGAATAATTTTGAAAAAGAAAAAATTAATTATTTGCACCCTTGGATTAGTATTTTCTTTTTTGTTTACAGGCTGTGCAGAAGTGTACGATTTGTCTGCAGAAGACGAAGATACAATAGCGGTTTATTGTGCTAAGACAGTATCGAAATTTAGCACTTCAAAAAAACAAGGATACGTTAATCTTGTTTCAAGTTCTTCAGATGAGGATGAACTTGAAGAGGAAGAAGAAACTGTAGAAGAACTTCCAGAAGAAACGGAAGAAACTACAGAAGAAACAAAAGAGCCTGAAGAAACAGAAGATACTTCAGAGGAAGAAACACAAGAAACGGTAGAAGAACCTGAAGAACCGACAGCTTCTGCATCTATGACAGATGCATTGGCAATTAGTGGTTTGAGTTTTAATTATAAAAATAGTGTTGAAATGTCATATTATTCTATGGGTGGATATTATGATATAACCCCACAATCCGGGAATGACTTTTTAGTTGTCACCTATGATGTTGTAAATTCCACGGATAGTGATATCGTTGTTGATATACCTTCTAGCGGTATCGTATTTAAAGCATCTGTAGGAGGTGCTGCTAATACAGCAGATAACACCATCCTTTTAAATGATTTAAGCGTGTTTAGTGGCACAGTTGAAGCAGGAACCACCGAGGAGTTGGTATTATTGTTTCAATTTAAACCGGAGAACTTATCAGATTTAAGTTCACTTAAATTGCAGATGGTACAGGGGGATACCACGACGAATATTGAACTTTAATATTAGATTCAGGTATTTCATACATTTTTAACTGGGAGGAGAAAAGAATGGATACTAATATTTTATTGGAATCTGGAACAAACGAACTTGAAATTTTGGAATTTAAGGTAGCTGATAATTATTATGGAATTAACGTAGCAAAGATTCGTGAGATTCTTACCTATCAGCATGTAACACCTGTTCCTAATGCGCATCCTTTTGTAGAAGGAATATTTATGCCAAGAGATACGATGATTTCTGTCATTAATCTTCGTAAGTGCTTGGGGTATGAGGATGATCCCGATATTGTAGGTCTTTTCTTCATTACGAACTTTAATAACTTAAACACTGCATTCCATGTGGATGAAGTATTAGGCATCCACAGAGTCTCATGGGAAGCAATTAATACTCCGGATGGAACCATTCAGTCTGATGACAATGGTGTTTCAACTGGTGTTTTAAAATTAGAAGATCGTTTGGTTGTTATTTTGGACTTTGAAAAAATTGTTTCAAACATTAACCCTGAAACAGGACTTAAAGTTTCTGATTTGGATGGTTATGAATCAAGAGATCGTTCAAAATCACCTATTTTATTGGCAGAAGATTCAGCTTTACTTTCAAAGCTTATTCAGGAGTGCTTACGCAAAGCCGGCTATACAAATATTATTGTGAATGAAAATGGACAGGCAGCTTGGGATAAATTAGTTGAAATGAACTCAAATGGCAGTGTACTAGATGATGTTCATTGTATTATTACTGATATCGAAATGCCTCAGATGGACGGACACCGTTTAACAAAGCTTGTAAAAGATCATGAAGTAATGCAGAATATTCCTGTTATTATTTTCTCATCTTTGATCAACGATGAAATCCGTCGTAAGGGTGAGTCTGTTGGTGCTGATGCTCAGCTTACAAAGCCTGAGATTGGAAAGCTTGTTGCAGCTGTTGATGATTTAGTTGATAAGTATGAACATGCCAGAAAATAATTATTAAATTGTCTATTTAAGGGATGTGATTTATCACATCCCTTGTTTTTTGAAGACTGTTTACATGGGAGGTATATCCGTGGCTAATTCCGAGGATTACTTGGATGGATTATTAGATTCCATCAATCAAGCAAAAACTGAAAATGAATCGGCCTTAAATTCTGAACTTCGAGCTAGAGAAGAAAGAAATCGTCGTCGGACAAGAATAAATCCTGAGGATGATTTTATGTCTATGAATGGGTTAGATGAATTTGAACCAAAGTCATCTTCTAGAAAGAATTTACGTCATTTTTTATCCGAATCTGATTATCTTAAAGAATTTGAAGAAGATCTGGATATGATGGATGAAGATGAAGCTAACGAGTATTTAAAAGAATTTGAAGAAGAACTTTCGAAAGAGGATGCAGCTTTTGCAGCTGAACTTTCCAATGATTCTACAGAAAACTTTTTAGATAGCGTGAATGAAAAAGTTTCAGAAGCAAAAGAATCTGCCGTAGAAGATTTAGAGAACTTCTCATTTAGTGCATTAGATGATGAAAAAGAAGATAAAGAGTTAGAGGCAGAAGAATTAGAAGAGGAAGAAACATTAGATGAATCAGAAGAGGAGATTTCATTAGAAGAAAGTTCGGATACTTCTGATCAGGATATTTTAAACAATGTTGCAGATATACTATCAGGAGATGATACAGATATTGATTTATCAGTAGAACAGCCTAATGAGGGTGAAGCAATAGATTCATCATCTGAGGAAGAAGATGTTTCGATAGAAGAGTCAAAAGAAATTCCATTAGCAGAAGATGAGGCTTCTACAAGTGAAAAAAATGATTCTTTAGAAACATCTGATGAGTTACAGGTGGAAGAAATTCCTCTTGATAATGCAGAAGACTTTTTGCAGCCTGAATTTGCAGAAGATGAATTAGACCAGGCTGATGCTTCAGAAGGATTAGAGATTACAGAGGCTACGGTACAGGAAGTTCCATTAATGGATGAGAATGGCGATGATGTTGATTTAATGGATGTTCTTGATGGCGACAGTGATTTAATGGATATTGGTGATCTATTAAATGCTGATGAAAATCTAGAAGAACTTGATGAGGCCAGAGAAGAGTTTGAAAATGTAGCTGAAGAGATGGCAGAAAAAGGTATTTCTTTAGATACTATAGAGGAAGAGGAAGAAACTTCTTCTGGTGGTGGCATTTTTGCTAAAATTCTCGGAATCTTTAGTGGTATCTTTAAAAAAGGAGATTCCGAAGAAGATGATGGTACGGTTGAAATTGGCGAGGATTCTCCAACCATGGAGGAATTAGCTGCAGAGGATGCAGATATTTTGGCTGATTTTAAAGACGAACAGACCGAAGTGGAAGAAGATCCAAAAGAAAAGAAGAAACGGGAAAAAGAAGAGAAAAAGAAGCAAAAACAAAAAGAAAAAGAACAGAAGAAAAAGGAAAAAGAGGCGGCAAAAGCGGCAGCAAAAGCAGCAAAGCCTCCAAAGGAGAAAAAGCAAAAGCCTCCGAAAGAGCCAGATAATTCTCCTAAGATTCCATTATCCAGAATCATTCCATTTTTATTGTTAGGTATTTCAATTATTGCTTTTGTCTTAATTAGCGGAAATACAATTTACAATAGTCGTACTATAAATGAGGCACAAACTTTATATGAAGAAGGTAATTATAGTGCCTGCTATACGAAACTGGTAGGAATGGAAGCTTCTTTGGATGAGGATAGCCTTGCTTTAATGCAAAAAGCTAAAATTTTGGCAAAACTGGAACTTAATATTACAGAGTATAATATGGCCATGGAACAGGAAGAATATGGTGAGGCCTTAGATGCTTTGGTGTTAGGTACTTATAATTATGTACGTAATAAAAATGAGGCGGATAAGCTTAATATTACAGAAGCGATTGATGAGTTAGGCGGACAAATTGAAACAGATTTGGCAAATCAATTTGGTGTATCTGAAGAACAGGCCGTTGCTTTAGTTAATTTGAGTACTCGAAAAGAATATACGAAGGAATTACATAAGATTTTAAAATATGTAAATTTGGAATAGGATGTTATGATAGCAATACTTGATTATGATGCAGGAAATATTAAAAGTGTAGAAAAGGCATGCAATAAACTAGGAGCCGCTACCACTGTCACGAGAGATTTCGCTGAAATCCGAAAGGCGGATCATGTGATTTTGCCTGGGGTAGGTTCCTTTGGAGATGCAATGGAACACTTAAAAAAATACGAACTTGATAAAGTGATCCATGAAGTTGTAGAAAACGAAACACCTTTTTTAGGAATTTGTTTAGGACTTCAATTATTATTTGAAAGTAGTGAAGAAACTCCTGGTGTGGAAGGCCTTTCCATTTTAAAAGGCTGTGTGAAGAGAATCCCCGAGGGAAAGGACTTAAAAATTCCACATATTGGCTGGAATGATTTAACCCTTCAAAATAACGGTAGATTATTCCAGGGATTTGAAAAAAATCCTTATGTATACTTTGTTCACAGCTATTATTTAGAGGCGGAAGACAAAAGTATTGTAAAGGCTACTACGAACTATGGTGTTGAAATTCATGCGTCAGTAGAAGAAAAAAATGTCTTTGCTTGCCAATTTCATCCGGAAAAAAGTTCCGATGTAGGACTATCGATTTTAAAGAATTTCATGGAAATATAGGAGATATAGATGTTTACAAAACGAATTATTCCCTGCTTGGATGTAAAAGATGGACGTGTTGTGAAAGGAATAAACTTTGTGGATTTAAGAGATGCAGGGGATCCTGTAGAGGTTGCTGCAGCTTATGATAAAGCAGGAGCTGACGAGGTTGTATTTTTGGATATAACAGCATCTTCAGACCAAAGAAATACAGTGGTAGATATGGTACGTGCTGTGGCCGAAAAGGTATTTATTCCATTTACCGTAGGCGGTGGTATTAGAACTGTAGATGATTTTCGAGCTATTCTTCGAGAGGGTGCAGACAAGATATCAATCAACTCTGCAGCAATTGACCATCCAACATTGATATCCGACGCAGCAGATAAGTTTGGCAGTCAATGTGTGGTAGTTGCTATTGATGCGAAAAAGCGTGAAGACAACAGCGGCTGGAATATTTATAAACATGGTGGAAGAATTGATGTAGGTATCGATGCAGTTGAGTGGGCTCTTCAAGCTGAAAAACTCGGTGCAGGAGAAATCTTACTTACCAGTATGGACTGCGATGGAACAAAGGCTGGATATGATATTGAACTCACAAAAGCTATTTCTTCCGCGGTTAAAATTCCTGTGATTGCTTCAGGAGGAGCTGGAGAAAAGTCTCATTTTTATGATGCCTTAACAGAAGGAGGAGCAGATGCAGCCTTGGCCGCATCACTGTTCCATTATAAAGAATTAGAAATTATGGAGTTAAAGAAATACCTTTCTGATAAAGGGGTTTCTGTACGTATGTAATATGTCAGCAATTAATAATCATTGGTTAGCACCATTAGAGAAAGAATTCAAACAACCCTATTATAAAAATTTATATAACTATGTGGTGACAGAATATGAGACAAATCAGATATTTCCACCAAAGGAAGATATTTTCAATGCTTTTCATTACACAGATTTACCTGATGTAAAGGTGGTTATTATTGGCCAGGATCCTTATCATGATGTAGGACAGGCTCATGGTCTTTGCTTTTCTGTTAAGCCGGGAGTAGATGTTCCGCCATCCCTTCGAAATATGTATCAGGAATTGCAGGATGATGTAGGTTTTGAAATTCCAAATCATGGTTGCCTTACAAAATGGGCAAAAGAAGGTGTGTTACTTTTAAATAATGTACTTACCGTACGTGCTCATGAACCAGGAAGCCATTTTCATCATGGATGGGAAGAATTTACAGATGCAGCTATTGATATTTTAAATAAGGAAGATCGCCCAATGGTATTTATGCTTTGGGGAAAACCGGCACAGAATAAGGCTAAAAATCTTAATAATCCAAAGCATCTTATTTTAAAGGCACCACATCCTTCGCCTCTATCTGCATACAGAGGATTTTTTGGATGTAAGCATTTTAGTAAATGTAATGAATTTTTAACAGCAAATGGATTAGAACCAATTGATTGGCAAATAGATCCTTTGCCATAAGTATGATATAGAGAAGAGAGAGGAAAGTGAGAAAAATTACTTTCCTTTTTTGTGGAGAAAATAGTTTTGTTTATTTAGAAGAAACAAAAAAAGGAAAAAGACAAATTATTCAGAGAAAATAAGTTGTTATGTTTTATATTTAGCTAAATTTTAGGATAGTATAAATAAGAAAAATCACTTATAATAAACAGGCTTAAAAAGAAAGATTAGGAGGCATTGTATGAAAATTCAATCATTAAAAGAAGAATTAAGCACAAACACTTATCCAGGGAGAGGTATTGTGATTGGTCGTTCTGAAGATGGAAAGAAGGCCGTGACCGCATATTTTATTATGGGTAGAAGTGAAAATTCCAGAAACCGCGTATTTAAGGAAGAAGGAGAAGGCATCCGTACGGAAGCATTTGATCCTTCAAAATTAGAAGATCCAAGTCTTATTATTTACGCACCAGTTCGTGTATTAGGAAATGATACCATTGTAACAAATGGAGATCAGACAGATACAATTTATGATGGAATGAAGGCAGGAAAAACCTTTGAACAGTCTCTTCGTATTAGAAGATTTGAGCCAGACGGTCCTAACTTCACACCACGTATTTCAGGCTTAATGCATATAGAGAATGGTGAATATGATTATACAATGTCAATTTTAAAATCTGATGATGGAAGAGAAGAAGGAGACAATCGTTTTACTTTCTCTTATGAAAATCCTCAGGCTGGTATCGGAAGATTTATTCATACCTATATTTCTGATGGAAATCCACTTCCTTCTTTTGAAGGAGAACCTACAAAAGTAGATATTTCCGGAGACATTGATGAGTTTACAAATCTTGTTTGGTCAAACTTAAATGAAGATAATAAGATTTCTTTATTTGTTCGTTTTATTGATATTGAAACAGGTAAGTATGAAACAAGAATTATTAATAAGCTTCAATAGGAAATGGAGGAAAAGATGAAAGAATTAGAATTAAAGTATGGATGTAATCCAAATCAGAAACCTTCTCGTATTTATATGGAAGAAGGCGAACTTCCTATTACTGTTTTAAATGGTAAGCCGGGATACATTAACTTTTTAGATGCATTTAATGGTTGGCAGTTAGTAAAAGAATTAAAGAAGGCAACAGGACTTCCAGCAGCAACTTCTTTTAAACATGTTTCTCCTGCAGGTGCTGCAGTAGGACAGCCTCTTTCAGATGTAGAGAAAAAGATTTACTGGGTTGATGATATGGATATTGAGTTTACTCCACTGGCAAATGCTTATGCTAGAGCTCGTGGCGCAGATCGTATGTCATCTTTTGGTGATTTTATTTCTCTTTCAGATGAATGTGATCTTTCTACTGCAAAGATTATTGCAAGAGAAGTATCCGATGGTGTTATTGCGCCTGGATATACTGCAGAAGCATTGGAAGTGTTGAAGTCAAAGAAAAAAGGTAACTATAATGTCATCCAGATTGATGAAAACTACGAACCTAAGGCATTAGAGAGAAAAGAAGTATTTGGAATTACCTTTGAACAGGGAAGAAATGAGCTGGTTATTGATGATGATTTCTTCTCAAACATTGTTACTGAAAATAAAGAACTCCCTGAACAGGCAAAGATTGATTTGGCGATTTCTATGATTACATTAAAATATACTCAGTCAAACTCTGTATGCTATGTAAAAGATGGTCAGGCAATTGGAATTGGTGCAGGACAGCAGTCTAGAATTCATTGTACACGTCTTGCAGGTCAAAAAGCTGACAATTGGTGGCTTCGTCAGTGCCCTAAGGTATTAAATCTTCCTTTTAAAGAAGATATTCGCCGTGCCGATAGAGATAATTCCATTGATTTATATATTGGTGAAGAGTATGAAGATTTATTAGCAGAAGGAACATGGCAAAATTTCTTTACGGAAAAACCATCTGTATTTACAAAAGAAGAGAAGCGTGCTTGGTTAGATCAGTTAACAGATGTTACAGTTGGTTCAGATGCCTTCTTCCCATTTGGAGATAATATTGAACGTGCTCATAAATCCGGTGTGAAGTATGTTGCACAGCCAGGTGGATCAATTCGTGATGACAATGTAATTGAAACCTGCAATAAATATGGAATGGTGATGTCTTTCACTGGACTTCGTTTATTCCATCACTAAGATAACTTTAAAGGTGGCCAATTGGCCACCTTTTTTAATTCATAAATTTTCTTGTAAATTCTGTTGGGAAAGTAGTACCGGATTTATTTGTCATAATAGAGCGATAAACATCAGCTGCAAATAAATCAGAGGTTAAGATTTCAATCTGGTTTTTATTTAAGGTTTTATTTATGTCTTTTGGTGAAGTAAATAAAGGGTTATTTGAGTTTTTCTTTATTTCCTTTAATAGGCTACTTCCTTTTTCTGAGAACCCAAGAACATGCAAATATGGAGCATAGTTTACATCTTTAAAAGTGAGTAGCTGTGATTTTTTAATGTTTAAGTATATATGAGTTAAAACTCTTCTTATCCTGGAGTGAGTCAGATTTTTTGTTTTTAAGATGTCGCAAAATTGAGTAAAGGACAAAAAGGAACTAAGTTCATTTTTTATGCGATTGCTTAATTCGTTACTACAATCTAAAATCTCGCTTAAATCATTTTGTTCTAACAGTTTATGATGAAGAATAAATGAAACATCATTGGGTGAAATAAGGGTGTTTTCTTCTATAGATTGTTTTAAAATATGTAGTTCCTCATGGGGCACAAAAGAAAATACGTCATTTTCAGTTGCTCCTGGAGATAAAAGTGTATTTCTAATAAAAGAGGCTGAAGCATAGGACCCATTAAATTTTAAGTCATCATGAGATGATCCGACTCTTGTTAAGGGATGAATATTTACGGAAGGATTTCTTTTCAAAATAGCTCTTGTATATTCAATTCCCAATAGGTTATTTGGACTATTGAAAAAATGAGATACTATTGGGAGTTGCTCTTTTTCTTCCCATACAGATAAAAGGGCAGAGGTTTTTGCAGCAGCATAACTTTTTCCGCTTCGTAATTCTTTATCAAGTGTTTCTTTGAATAGAGGGGGTTCTTCATTTAATAGTTTAGCAATCTTTAAAAATAATTCTGGTGATTCATCTTCGCAACCAAAAACAATATCAGTGATAATATTTGTAGACAGTAAAAGATTAATTCCGCTTTCTGCAAAGATTTCTGCACTTGAAGTAGCTGCAATAGTAGGAAGTTCTATGATTAAATCAGCGCCCTCTGAAATAGCAATGTTTGAACGTTTGTATTTATCAATAAGAGCTGGTTCCCCCCGTTGTACAAAATCTCCACTCATAACAACTACAACATTATCGGCACCTAGGGCTTCTTTCGCATAATTAATTTGATAGCGGTGTCCATTGTGAAATGGATTGTATTCAGCAATAATTCCAAAAGTTTTCATAAAATACTCCTTTACATGAGTCTAGTTTGACAGAGGCCGATTTTTTTTTCAAGATAATACTTTAAAACTGTATGGAAAAAGATACTTGTTTGACAAATGAATAAATTCTATAATAGAAAAGCAGATTATTTCTACAAAACCAAATATTATTTAATATAAATATGGAGGGAATTTTTAATGAAAGTTTTAGTTATTAACTGCGGAAGCTCATCATTGAAGTATCAGGTAATTGATTCTGAAAGTGAGAAGGTTCTTGCAAAGGGTCTTTGCGAAAGAATCGGTATTGATGGACGTTTGGTTTATCAAAACGTTTCTAAGGGATTAGATAAGGAAGTTACTGATGCAGCTATGCCTACACATAAAGAGGCAGTACAGATGGTATTAGATGCACTTGTAAATGACAAGACTGGTGCACTTTCTGATCTTTCTGAAATTGAAGCAGTTGGACATCGTGTGGTTCATGGTGGTGAGAAGTTTACTTCATCTGTTGTTATTACAGAAGAAGTAATTAATGCAGTAGAAGAGTGCAATGATTTAGCTCCTCTTCATAACCCTGCAAATATTATTGGTATTCGTGCTTGCCAGGCTTTAATGCCAAATGTACCTATGGTTGCTGTATTTGATACCGCATTCCATCAGACAATGCCATCAAAGGCATATATGTATGGTGTTCCTTATGAATGCTATGAAAACTACAAAGTACGTAAGTATGGTTTCCATGGAACCTCACATAGCTTTGTATCAAAGAGAGCCTGTGAATTAAACGGAACAGATTATGATAAAACAAAGACAATCGTTTGCCACCTTGGAAACGGAGCATCTATTTGTGCAGTTGAAAATGGTAAGTCTGTGGATACTTCCATGGGTCTTTCTCCATTGGAAGGTCTTATTATGGGTACACGTTCCGGTGATATTGATCCATCTGCAGTTGAGTTTATTGCAAAGAAAGAAAACTTAGATTTTGCTGGAGTAATGAATCTTTTAAATAAGAAGTCAGGTGTAGAAGGAATTTCTGGTGTTTCTTCTGACTTCCGTGACTTAAAGGCAGCTTCAGATGAAGGTAATGAAAGAGCTCAGCTTGCAATCGAAATGTTCTGCTATCGTGTAGCAAAATATGTAGGTTCTTATATTGCAGCTATGAATGGTGTTGATGTAATTGCTTTTACTGCAGGTATTGGTGAGAACACAGGTTGGCTTCGTGAAAAGGTATGTAACTATTTTGGATATCTTGGCCTTAAGTTAGATGATGAAGCAAACAAGGTAGCTGGAGAAGATAAGTTAATTTCAGCTAGTGATTCTAAGGTGAAAGTTTACTGTGTACCTACAAATGAAGAACTTGCAATTGCAAGAGAAACAGTAGCACTTGTATAATCAATAAAGTTTTTTAAATTTTGGTTGAC
>JAIKXK010000039.1 GCA_024684155.1 Lachnospiraceae bacterium
TAAGTGTTGTGAAATAGTATTTAGTAAGGATAATTTATGAGAGAATTAGAATTGTTAGTCCCTGCAGGGAGTCTGGAAGTATTAAAAGTTGCTGTAATTTATGGTGCAGATGCAGTTTATATTGGTGGAGAAATATTTAGCTTAAGAGAAAAGGCAAAAAACTTTTCGAAAGAGGATATGGCAGAAGGAATTCGCTTTGCCCACGAACATGGGGTGAAAGTATATGTTACTGCAAATATCTTTGCTCATAATGAAGATTTAAAAGAAGCAAAAGATTATTTTAAGGAGTTAGAGGAACTTCGTCCGGATGCAGTATTAATTTCGGATCCTGGATTATTTATGCTAGCAAAGGAAAACTGCCCAAGTGTACAAATCCATATTTCTACTCAGGCAAATAATACTAACTATGAAATTTTTCGATTTTGGAGACAGTTAGGTGCTACAAGAGTAGTTACAGCTAGAGAACTTTCTCTAAAAGAGATTAAAGATATTCGTGCTCATATTCCAGAGGATATGGAGATTGAGTCTTTTATTCATGGAGCCATGTGCATTTCTTATTCCGGAAGATGTTTGCTTTCAAATTACTTTACAGGAAGGGACGCAAATCATGGAGCATGTACTCATCCTTGCAGATGGAAATATTCTGTTATGGAAGAAACCCGTCCGGGAGAATATTTACCAGTATATGAAAATGAACGTGGTACATACATTTTTAACTCAAAGGACTTGTGCATGATTGAGCACCTTCCAGATATGATTGATGCAGGAATTGACTCCTTTAAGATTGAAGGACGAATGAAAACTGCACTTTATGTTGCTACAGTGGCACGAACTTACCGAAAAGCAATTGATGATTACCTAGAAGATCCAAAACTATATGAAAAGAATATGCCTTGGTATTTAGAACAGATTTCTGACTGCACTTATCGTCAGTTTACAACAGGATTTTTCTATGGAAAACCTACCTATGAAACACAGATATATGACAATAATACCTATGTTACAGGTTATACCTATTTAGGAACCATACTAAAATTTGAAAATGGTCGTGGCTATTTCCAACAAAAAAATAAATTTTCTGTTGGAGAAACTATTGAAGTTATGAAGCCAAATGGAGATAATATAATTGTACAAGTAAAGAGCATTCAAAATGAAGAGGGAGAAGAAATGGAATCTTGTCCTCATTCAAAACAAATGCTTTATGTTGATTTAGGAACAGAACTTGAAGAATTTGACATCTTGAGACGGAGGGAAGAACAATGAGTGAAGAGAAGTATGTAGCATATGTCGGAACTTATACTCATGAAAATAGTGAAGGTATCTATGTATATGATGTAAATACAAAGACGGGAGAGTTGACAGAGCGTAGTTTAGCCTATATTAACAATCCTTCTTATTTATGTGTTTCCCATGACGGAAAATATTTATACTCCATTGCTGATGAAGGGGTAGCATCCTTTTCCATTGATGAAAATGGTGATCTTACAAAGATGAATCAGTGCTGGATAGGTGGCATGAGAGGCTGTTATGTAGACGTGGATTCTCAAAACAGATTCTTATTTGTCGGCGGGTATCATGATGGCCGGGTAACGATGATGCGTTTAAATAAGGATGGAAGTATCCGAGGTATTTCTGATGGTATTTTCCATCAAGGCTTGGCAATTTCTGCTACAGAAAGACGATTAGATCATCCAAAGGTTAGCTGTGTAAAATTAACACCAAACGAAAAGTATTTATGTGCAGCAGATTATGGATTAAACCAGGTTAAGGTCTATAAAATCGACTATAATATGGGCAAATTAAAATTAGTAGACATTGTACGTTGTACACTAGATTCTGCTCCACGTTCCATTCGTTTTTCTAACGATGGATGCTTTATGTATGTTTTGACGGAATTAGCAAATAATGTTGAGGTATACAAGTTTACAGATGTAGATGATGATCCAGAATTTGAAAAGATTCAGGATGTTTCTGTTTGTGATGATTATACCTATGGTCCTGCTAGTTCTTGCATGGCTTTGACTCAGGATGAAAAATATGTGTACGTATCTATCGATGGCTTAAACGAAGTTTGCATCTTAAAACGAAGTGCAAAGACTGGAAAACTTACAGTAGAACAATCAGTTCCAGTATCAGGAGATTTCCCAAAATCTATGGCGATTTTACCTGATGATAAGCATTATGTTGTTTTAAATCATGACACAGATGAAATTCGTGTGTTTGAATCTCATCACGACAAGAAATATAGTTTAATGAATGCAGCACCTGTGAAGGTGGGAAAACCAAACTGCATTAAATTACATAAGTTAGCATAGGAGGAAATATGGCTGGCTCAGTCTTTGGCAATCATTTTAAAATTACTACTTGGGGAGAGTCCCACGGAAAAGCACTTGGAGTTGTTGTTGACGGTGTACCAGCCGGATTAAATCTATGTGAAGAAGATATTCAATCTTTCTTGGATCGTAGAAAGCCGGGACAGTCGAAATTCACCACTGCCCGTGCAGAAGGAGATAAGGTTGAAATCTTATCAGGAGTATTTGAAGGCAAGACCACAGGTACTCCTATTTCTATGATGGTAAGAAATGCAGATCAGCATTCGAAAGATTATTCTAATATTATGGATAAGTATCGCCCTGGTCATGCAGATTATGGATTCTCGGAAAAATTTGGAATTCGTGATTACAGAGGAGGCGGGAGATCTTCAGGTAGAGAAACCATTGGCCGTGTAGCCGCAGGGGCAATTGCATCAAAGATTTTAAAAGAAATTGGAATTGAGATATGTACTTATACAAAATCCATTGGTCCAGTAGAAATCACATCCTTTGATTCATCAGAAATTTCAAAAAATCCCCTATATATGCCGGATGCAAAAGCTGCAGAAAAGGCGCAGGTATTTTTAGAAGAATGTTTGTCAAAAAAAGATTCTGCTGGTGGAATTGTTGAATGTCAAATTAGTGGAGTCCCTGCAGGTTTGGGAGAACCAGTTTTTGACAAGATGGATGCCAGATTAGCCCAGGCTATTATGTCTATTGGAGCTGTAAAAGGGTTCGAAATTGGGGATGGATTTTTAGTAGCTTCCGCTAAAGGAAGTGAAAACAACGATGCCTTTGAAATGAAAGATGGTAAAGTATCAAAGAAAACAAATCATGCTGGTGGTATTTTAGGTGGTATTACCGATGGAAGCCCTATTGTATTTCGTGCAGCCTTTAAGCCAACTCCATCCATTGCACAACTACAGCATACAGTAAATGAAGGGTGTGAAGATGTTGATATTGAGATTCATGGAAGACATGATCCTATTATTGTGCCAAGGGCAGTTGTTGTAGTTGAGTCTATGGCTGCAATTACAGTTTTGGATGAACTTATAATGAATATGTCTTCAAAGTTAGATTATATAAAGGAGTTTTATTCATAGTCTATGTATAAATTAATAAAAACAGAAGGCCGGGCAAAGCGTGGTGTTATGGAAACGGTTCATGGCACCATCCAGACTCCGGTCTTTATGAATGTTGGAACAGTTGCTGCAATTAAAGGTGCAGTTTCTACAGATGATTTAAAAGAGATTGGTTGCCAGGTACAGCTTTCTAATACGTATCATTTACATGTTCGTACAGGAGACAAGTTGATTAAAGAACTTGGTGGTCTGCATAAGTTTATGGTTTGGGACAGACCTATTCTTACAGACTCTGGCGGATTTCAGGTATTTTCTTTAGCAGGCCTTCGTAAAATAAAAGAAGAAGGTGTTTCTTTCAATTCTCACATTGATGGAAGAAAGATTTTTATGGGTCCGGAAGAGAGTATGCAGATCCAATCGAATTTAGGCTCAACTATAGCTATGGCCTTTGATGAATGTCCACCAGCCAAAGCTGAAAGAAGCTATGTGGAGGCTTCTGTAGCTAGAACAGAGCGTTGGTTAGAACGCTGTAAGGTGGAAATGGATCGATTGAATTCCTTAGAGGATACGGTAAATAAGCATCAAATGCTATTTGGTATTAATCAAGGCGCTGTTTATGATGATATTCGTATTGAGAATGCGAAACGAATTTCTGAAATGGATTTAGATGGATATGCTGTAGGTGGGCTTGCAGTTGGGGAAACTCATGAAGAAATGTATCATGTCTTAGAAGAAACAGTTCCTTATTTGCCAAAGGATAAGCCTACTTATTTAATGGGAGTAGGAACACCTGCCAATATTTTAGAGGGAGTAGAGAGAGGAATTGATTTCTTCGATTGTGTTTATCCATCTAGAAATGGACGCCATGGTCATGTTTATACCAACCGCGGAAAACTTAATCTTTTTAATCAAAAGTTTGAAAAGGATATGAGACCCATTGAAGAAGGGTGCAATTGTCCGGCATGTCGAACCTATTCCAGAGCTTATATAAGACATTTGTTAAAAGCGAAAGAAATGCTTGGTATGAGACTTTGTGTATTACATAATTTGTATTTTTATAATCACATGATGGAAGAAATTAGAGATGCCTTAGATGAAGGAAACTTTGCGACATATAAAAAGCAAAAACTTGAAGGAATGGAAGCAGGAGAATAAATATTAAATATTTATTAACAATAGTGTTTTTTCTTGCGATTTCATACTTGTTTATGTAAAATAAACGAAGTGAGTTTACATATATTTAGGAGGAATTATATTATGTTATTATCTAGTGCACTTGCTACAGCTTCATCAACAGCAGCCGGAGCTAGCTCAGTTAGCTTAATTGTATGGATTGTAGTTTTATTTGTTTTCATGTATTTCTTTATGATCCGTCCACAGCAGAAGGAAACAAAAAAGAAAAATGAAATGATGGCTTCTATGGCTGTTGGAGATACTGTACTTACCACTTCTGGTTTTTATGGTGTAATTATTGATATTCAGGAAGATACTGTTATCGTAGAATTTGGTTCAAATAAGAATTGCCGTATTCCTATGCAGATGGCAGCAATCGCTGAAATTGAAAAGCCTGAAGATGCTCAATAATTTATAAAGTTATTTAGTAGATACACCCTAAAATCTGAATAAGATTTTAGGGTATTTTTTTGTTGCTGAGAAATAATTTTAATGATAAAATTTTATAGTATTTTGTGAAAAAAATAAGGAGGCATTTATATGTCATTTTTCAAAAAGTATATAGCACAGATTGTATGGACAATCTCTGTTCTATGCGAAATCTTTTTTATGGGAGCTGTGATTTATTTGGATTTACTCCCAGCAAAACTTATGATTGTAGCAGTCATTATTATGGTATTACTTGCGTTTTTAAATGGATTGCTACTACTAACAAGGGTTAGAAAAATTAAAGGAAAGAAAAATACCTGGAAACGTACCGTGGGATTAATACTTTCCGCCGTTATTATTTTAGTTTCTGTATTTGGTTCTTTCTATGTAATTAAAGCAAAGAATACCATTAATACTGTTACAGAAACAAGTGATGTGGTTGCAACGTTAGGTGTCTATGTTTTAGCAGATGATGCTGCAGAAAGTATTAAAGATACAAAAGGATATGAATATGGATATTTAAATACTTATAGTTCGGAAAGAAATGAGTATGCAGTCAGTGAGATAAATAATCAAGTGTCGTCTACCATTAGTGTGGAAGCAGAAGATAATATTTATTCTTTGGCGGAATCTTTATATAGTGGAAGTAAACAGGCGATAATCTTAGATGAGGCTTTTGTTTCGATTTTGACAGAGCAGGAGGATAGTTCTTCAGAAGAGGAAGAATCCTCTACAGAGTCATCTACTTATCTGTCATTTGAGACAGATACAAAATTACTTTATGAAATCAATATTACGTCAGATGATAATGATGATAGTGATTCAACGGTAGATAAAGATGTTACAAATGATTCTTTTGTGATTTACATTAGTGGTTCGGATACAAGAAATACCACACTTACAACATCTAGAAGTGATGTAAATATTTTGGCTCAGGTAAATCCTACTACACATGAGATTTTACTTTTAAATACACCAAGAGATTATTATGTCGCAAACCCTGCAGGTGGTGGTTCTAAAGATAAATTAACTCACTGCGGTATTTATGGAATTGAAAACTCTATGGAAGCTTTAGAAGAGCTTTATGATGTGGAAGTTGATTACTATGTACAAATTAACTTTACTGGATTTAAGAATTTAATTGATGCCATTGGTGGAATTACAGTGGAAAGTCAGTATTCTTTTACCTCTTATATTTACGGTGGAACTTATAGTTATACAAAGGGAAGCAATACCTTAAGTGGTGCGGAAGCATTAGCCTTTGCAAGAGAACGTTATGAAGTTCCAGGCGGCGATGAGACACGAGGTGTGCACCAGATGGCGGTTATTCAGGCAGTGATAGATAAGGTGACAAGTTCAACTACTATACTTTCAAACTACTCTGATATTATGACAAGTTTGGAAGGTATGTTTGTAACAAGTTTTTCAAGTAATGAAATTTCATCTATTATTAAGATGCAGTTAGATGATAACCCAACATGGAACATTCACTCCTTTGCAGTTAGTGGTACAGGTGGAAAGAGTACTACATATTCAAATCCATCACAAAGATCATATGTGATGTATCCGGATGAAAGTATGGTAGCCTTTGCTCAGAAACTATTAGATGCTGTGGAAAATGGTGAAAGCTTAACAGATGAAGATGTAACTTATACAACTTCAGAATAAAAAGATCCCTCTATACAGGCTGTATTTGCCTTATAGAGGGTTCTTTTTATGATGCTAATAAGTTTTTATCCTTACTTATGATTAAGAGCAGTAGCAATGTTAATTGCGTGGTCAGAGCAACGTTCTAAATCAGTGGACATGTCGGTGAATACGACACCAGCGGCTGGATCACATTTCATCTTCATAAGACGATTTACGTGATTATCAATCATATCTTTTTGGATTTGATCTACAATTTCTTCCTGGGCTTCACAGGCTGGTAATAAATCAAAGTTTTCAGAAGTAAAGATTTCAATTGACATATCGATGGTCTTTAACGTAGCTTCTGTTAAAGCTTTGATTTCCTTTCGTGCGGGCTTTGATAGGTTATCCTTTGCACGACCAATCTTTTGTCTGTATTCAATAATGTTTTCTGCGTGATCAGAAATTCGCTCAAAGTTAGAAGCGATAATGGTAAGCTGAGTTGCTCTAAATGCATCAGCTTCTGAAATATCTAAAGTACGAAGTTGAATTAAACGCTCTGTGATTTCATTTGTTAAGTAGTCAACAATACCTTCTGTTGTTTCTACCTGTTCAATTAAATCGTCGTCTTTTGCAAAGAAACATTCCACCGAAGTTTCTAAGTTATCTCTAGCCATTTTGCCCATTCTTTCAAGTTCTTTGACAGCCTGAGCTATTGTAACAGAAGGAAGTGTATTTTTTGCCTCTACCATATAAAGCAACTGCATTTCTTCCTTGGATCTTGTTTCTTCTGGAAGAACAGGAATAATTTTTTCTGTTAATGCCACAATCTTATCTGAGAAAGGTAACATAATCAGTACCGCAGTAATAGCAAATAAGGTATGTGTATTTGCAACCTGTCGTCCGATATCTCCTGGAGAGAGAGAACAAATAAAATCTAATATCTGAGGGAAAATCGTAATTAAAGCCGTTAGTATAACTGCTCTAAATAAGTTAAATATTAAGTTTAAAAGAGCGGTACGTTTTCCGTTTCGGTTAGTGGTTAAACTAGCTAAAATATTAGGCGTTACAGAACCAATGGCAGCACCTATTGCTAAATAAACAGCTGTGTTATAGTCTAGAATTCCTTGAATGGCAAAGGCCTGGAAAATTACAACGGAAGAGGATGAACTTTGTAGTAAAGCGGTAAATGCAACACCGAATAGAATCGCAACAAACGGATTACGAAGGTTATCTAAGAAGTTGATAAAGGCTTCACTTTGTGATAGTGGTTTGATGGCATCCTTGATTAATCCAATACCAACAAAAAGCATACCAAAACCTAATACGATTGAACCTACATGTTTGATC
>JAIKXK010000279.1 GCA_024684155.1 Lachnospiraceae bacterium
CTATCGCTTTGTAAGTGAAGTTCATCTTCGCTACATTTTTGAAAATGCAGCAGAAGCAGTGGATTTGATGAAGCAGATGATGTTCCATTCAAAGTTTGAAGATAAAAAGCGTATGCTTGAACTTATACAGCAGGAAAAGGCGCAGCAGTTAGTTCGAATTAATAATTCGGGAAATGCAGCAGCGTCGCTTCGTGCAACATCTTATTTCTCTGAACCTGCAAAGATTACAGATGATATTAGTGGTATTACCTACTACTATTACTTAAAAGAATTTGAAGAGCACTTTGATGAAAGAATTGAGGCCTTTATTGATAATTGCAGGGAATTGCAAAAGAAGGTATTCCGTCAGGAAAACATGATTGTTTCCACAACTGGCGATAACAATGCCCTGGCTTTGGCGAAATTAGAAATTCCTGGAATTATTAATGAGTTATCTACTGCAGATATTCCTGATACAAAACTTCAGGTTACCTGTGAAAAGAAAAATGAAGGCTTTAAGACAGCTGCTATGATTCAGTATGTAGGTCGTGCGGGTAACTTTAAAAATGCCGGATTTGAATATAGTGGTGCTATGAAGATTTTACGTGTGATTTTATCCTACGATTATTTCTGGATTAATATCCGTGTAAAAGGTGGTGCTTATGGATGCTCAAGTAATTTTGCAAGAAGCGGAAATTTAACCTTCTCTTCTTATAGAGATCCAAATCTTTCTGCTACAAATGATATTTTTGAAGGTACAGATGAGTATGTAAAGAACTTTGAAGTAGACGAAAGAGATATGACAAAGTACATTATTGGTACCATTAGTGGAATGGATACACCACTTACACCATTCCAGAATGGAATGCGTTCCTTTACAGCATATATGACTGGAAATAATATTAATCTTCTGCAGAAAGAAAGAGAAGAAGTAATTGATGCTACTCCAGAAGATATTAAGGCATTAGCCGCACCAATACGTGCAGCACTAAATCAGGGTTATATCTGTGTTGTAGGAAATGAAAATACCATTGAAGAAGAAAAAGAACTTTTTGAGAAAACATATCAATTAGTATAGGAGAATCTATGACAGATAATTTTAAATCGGGATTTGCAACCTTTATAGGTCGTCCCAACGTGGGAAAGTCCACTTTAATGAATCAAATCATTGGACAAAAGATTGCCATTACATCAAATAAACCACAGACCACGAGAAATCGTATTCAGACGGTTTATACCGATACGGAAAAAGGACAAATTGTATTTTTAGATACACCAGGAATTCATCAGGCAAAAAATAAGCTTGGAGAATACATGGTGAATGTTACAAATTCTGCTATGAAGGATGTAGATGTAATTCTTTGGTTAGTGGAGCCTGATACCTTTATCGGTGGAGGAGACAGACATATTGCCAGTCAGCTTGAAAAGGCAAACGTACCTGTCATTCTTGTAATCAATAAAGTAGATACGGTGCCTCACGAAAAAATATTAGAAGTCATTGCAGCCTATAAGGATTTAGTAGATTTTGCAGAAGTTGTTCCTGTTTCTGCATTAAAGGGTGAAAACTGTGATGTATTAGTAGAGCAGATATTTAAATATCTTCCTTATGGTCCTATGTTTTATGATGAGGATACCATTACAGATCAGCCAGAGCGACAGATTGTAGCGGAAATGATTCGTGAAAAAGCACTTCATGCCTTAAATGATGAAGTGCCTCATGGAATTGCAGTTTCCATTGATCGAATGAAACTTCGTGAAGGAAAACGTCCTATTTATGATATTGAGGCTACCATTATTTGCGAAAGAGATTCTCATAAGGGAATTATTATTGGGAAACAGGGAGCAATGCTGAAAAAAATCGGCACCAATGCCCGCTATGAAATAGAGAAAATGTTAGATACCAAAGTGAATTTAAAACTTTGGGTAAAGGTGAAAAAAGACTGGAGAGATTCAGACTTTTTAATTCAAAACTTTGGATATCGTAAGGACGAAGAATAAGTGGATAATCGCGTATCTTTAACTGGCATTGTGTTAACTTCCATGCCAGTAGGAGAATATGACAAAAGAATATCTTTACTTTCAAAAGAACAGGGACGGATTACTGCCTTTGTACGAGGCGCAAGAAGACCAAAAAGTCCTCTTCTTGCAGCAGGAAATCCTCTTAGCTTTGGAACCTTTGAAGCCTATCGGGGAAGGGATTCCTACACCATATCGAAAAGTGATATTGATAATTATTTTGATTCCCTGCGTACAGATATTGATGGAATCTGGTATGCCAGTTATTTTTTAGAGGTGGCAGACTATTATGGCAGAGAAGGTGTGGATGAAACGGAACGATTGAAACTTTTATATATGGCCCTGCGTGCTTTGGAAAAAAAGAAGATAGATGCAGGGTTAGTCAAATTGGTCTATGAATTAAAAACCATGACCATCAATGGTGATGAACCAAATGTGTTTCAGTGTTTAAGCTGCGGAGTACAGGAGGACATTAATTTCTTTTCTATGAATCATCGGGGGTGCGTTTGTAGAAATTGTTATGAAAAAGATGGAGGAGAAGCATTAAAAGACTCAGTGCTTTATGCAATGCAGTTTATTATTTCTACACCACCAGAAAAATTATTTTCTTTTACCTTGGGGGAGGATGCGTATAATCAGTTAAAAGATTTGATTACACGGTATCGTAGACGTTATATGGAACATCTCTTTAAATCAGAGCGTTTTCTTGAAAATTGATTTGGAGAATAGTATAATAACGAGCGGTGTTTTTGCCAAGAAAAAGGAGAGACTATGTCTGATAGAACAGAACAGCAGAGAAAAAACGCCATGAAAGAAAGGCGTGAAAGACGTAACAGAATAATTCGCAGAAGAAGAATGGTATTCTTTGGCACAATAGTGATTTTTATTTTAGTCGTTGTACTTGTAATTGTTGCTATTGTAAAAAATGTATCAGGTAATATGGTAAGTACAAATACACTTACGATTACGGATAAGGCTGTTACCTTTGAAGAAATTTCTTCCACAGAGGATTTGTCCAAAAGCGAAGTGAAGGATTACGCAAAGAGTGTGATAAGTGAGTTTAACACGGATGCAGGTGAAACCCTAGTAAAACTTGAAAAGGTAAAAGAGAAAAAAGATGTTGTTTATGTAAAAACATCTTATGATTCTGTAGATGCATACAGTGATTTTTCTGGTTATGAAGCTTTTAATGGAACTATAGAAGAAGCCTAGGAAGCTGGATATGATTTGTCTACTACATTTGTTAGTGTAGCAAAGGGAAAGAAGGGCGATGTTACAGATACAGAAACGGTACTTTCTGATGACAGCTTAAAGGTATTAATTATTCGTGAAAATGCTACTTATGTGGTAGATGGCAGTGTTGTTTATGTTTCTGATGAAAATACAACAGTTGTGGATTCAACTACAGTAAGTACTGCATCTGAAGATGGTACAAATGACTCTGCAGTTTTAACCTATATTATT
>JAIKXK010000282.1 GCA_024684155.1 Lachnospiraceae bacterium
TATTTCCTTATCGATTTTCTCTGCAGCAACAGAATTATCTGGAACTGTAGCTCTCAGCTCCTGTAGCTTTGCTAAATACTCTTTTGAATCACAGGAGTCTTTTAAAATAACGACTTCTGGTTTACTAAAAATTCCCATAATTTCCCCTTATTTTATTCCAATCCCAACACATTAAGAATTCGTTCTTTTTCACCACTGCCATTTGTTTTCAATCTCACAAGCGGCAATCCACATAATTCTAAAATGTGATTCTTCTTTAAATCCCTTTCATGCTGGGTCGTACCATCCTTATGATATTTATATCCATCCGTTTCAATAGCAGCAATTGGTTGTTTGCTTAACTTGTTAAACACCAAAAAATCAATATGTGTTGACGGATGCATAGCATATCTAACTTCCTCATCTGATAACTTAGACATATCACGTATGATCATCGAAAGCGGTTCATGACAAACAACACCATACTCAGGATGTTCCTTTAAAATATCCACCAACAAAGAATACGTAAGATTTTCAGAATCATATTCGGATATCTGTTCTCGACCTTTCAAATATTCACGTCGTTTCTCGCGATACTGCGTATATAAATAATCAAAAACGGAATAGATTTGACTATCAACAACTTCCATTTTGTTATATTGAATATAGGAAATAAGATCTACAATATTTCCGTTTTTATCTTGTTCATTTCCAGTTACAACAACAATAAGACGCTTCTTTGCCCTAGAAACTGCCACGTTAAGTAAATACGGATTATCTGTAAAATCTTTGATTTTATCATCTACTGTAGAAAGAATAATGACATTCTTTTCTCTACCTTGAAACTTATGAACTGTTGCAACATCAACTCCCGAAATCTGATTTTGAATAGCATCAGCCTGATCATTGTATGGGGCTATTATTCCAATCTCATCCAATGGTTCATCGATTTGAGGCAGAATTTCATTTTTTATAATATCAATTTGTCGCTGATTATAATTCCCTCTAGCATGGTTTCCTTCTACTGTCTTTACTGCCATCAATGCATTTTCACTATCATTATCATCCGTCATTATTGCAAGTTCGCCATTATAAAACTTCTGATTACAGAATGAAATAATTCTCGGATGGCAACGATAATGCTCTTTTAAAAGCGTAGATGGAACATCCGGCAAAACATCAACTACTGACTGCAAGAAACTCTTATGTCCAAAGTCATACGCATCATTTATACTATATTTTTTTCTAATCCAATCAGACTGCTGCAATGTCTCCTGCGTCACAACATTTGGTAGTTGCTTCAAATCCCCAACAATAACCGCATTCTTTGCACAAGACAAAGCTAACGCTCCCGTAGCAATATCTACTTGTGACGCCTCATCCATAATCACATAATCATACAAGACATCATCCATATTTAAACTTGATCTTGCAGAAAACGTAGTACTTAGCACAATGGGATACTCACAAAGGACTTGATTTGACATCCTATACAAATCTTTTTCGGTAAAACGTACTCGATCTGATTCCCAATTATATTTGTGCGCAAGATAATTTTTCAAATATAACAACGAATCTGCTTCTAATTGTTTTTCATAATCTCCAGAATTCCCTTCAAGTTCTTTTTCTTGCGCAACCAACTCGTTATCTATTTCTTTTAACGATTGATTATAATAAAGTCCTTGAAGGACCGTAATGATTTTTGATAAATCCTGTTTATAGAAGTTCCAATCAGCTATGCCATATAACAAGATACTTCTCAATTTGAAAAACAGCGTTAGTTTTCTTGTATTATCTGCCTTCGATTGAAGTTCTTGCCACAAACGCATTGTTTTCTGAGATGATATTTTTCCACGAATTTTTATTGCATCATAAAACGCTGCCGTTTCTTCAGCATATTCATTGAAATGCTTTAACTCCAGTTCAATCTCATATCGTTTTTCTTTTAAACGAGCAATGTTTTCACGTAATTGATAAACCTTTTGAAGTCTATTTGATAACTGCTTTAGATTCTCCAAAGATATCTCATTACCAGAACTATTGACCCAACCTGAAAGATTGGGATACTTTCCCGTCTGTTTCTCCACAAACGAAGTCTTATTATCTACATTACCAAGTGGGGCAACTAAAAAATCCATCCCATATTGGTCCTTCGCCAGTTTTTCCAAAACATTAAGTGTTGCAGAATTATTATTGGAAACCATAATTATCGTTTTTCCAGCGATTAAAATATTAGCAATAATATTTAAGATAGTCTGAGTTTTTCCGGTTCCAGGCGGCCCTTGAATTACACTCATTTGATTATCAAGAGCATTTCTGACTGCTTGATACTGACTTTCATTGCAACCAAAAGGAAAAATAACACCATCCACCGGATGATATCCAATATTATTTTCAGGATTAAGATACAAACTAAGAACTGTTTTCTCCGGCACAAATTTCAACATTTCATATCTTTTTTTAAGAATAATATCTCCGCATTCGTTTGGAATATTACTTAATACAGATATTTCCTTTAAGTATTCAAATACATTTTTTGACTTCTTATTTGTCAGACAGTTCTTTGTAATTTCAAGGCTTTTCTTAGGATAGCTTTTCTCAAATTTATCAAAAACTATATGCCAGTAATAAGTACCCTGATGCTCGAACTGATATATTTTTTGAATATCAAATAGTCTTTTCCCCTCCGAAGAAATGACAACATAATCTAATGGATTCAACTGTTTAGGTTTTGTCATCACAATGACATTACTCGCCGAATAAGAATACCGCTTTCCATATTTAAACGTAATATTGTATTTTGTCGCATCAGAACTAAGCTCACAAGAAATAATCTTGTCAATGCAAATCTCGCCCTTTGCAATTATCATAGTTCTTGATGTGTCCATCTGTATTTTCCTACATCGCAGCTCTTATTTTTTCAATCAATGTAATATCTGCCGGCAACCAATCAACAGAATCCAACTTATCTTTTGTCAGCCACTTAGCAGCTTCATGTTCTTTTAAGACGAGATCGCCACTTACAATCTGGCACCAAAAGCAATCCATAGAAAGATGAAATGTCGGATAATTATATTCAATTGTATCAATGAAATCCCCCACTGATATTTCCGTATCCAATTCTTCTTTTATCTCTCTTTTCAAAGCTTCCTGCGGGGTTTCACCAGCTTCGATTTTACCTCCGGGGAATTCCCAACCACCTTTGAATTCACCATAACCGCGCTGTGTTGCAAAAATGATTGGTTCATTCTCCTTATTGTTTTCCTTAATGATAGCTGCTACTACCCTTATAGTTTTCATTTACTCTTCTCCTATAGCAATATCTTCGTTCGTAAAATAATCATATAAATCTTCTCGCACAGGTTTATCAAAACGATATCTAAACTCTAAAACTGTATCTTTCGTTTCTTCTCGGTATACTTCCTCTGGTTCACCATAGATAAATAATTCTCCCATGAAATAATAATCTGTTTCTTTTTTATCTTTTTGCAAGAAAAGATATATTTTTGTTTCTGGTGAGTAAAAGTATTCAACTTCTGGTGAAGAATTCTTTCTATTAGCACCAGCCAATCCTCTTCCTGGTTTAGACATTGAAATAAACTGCGCATTTCCATCAAATCGGTCTTTATACTTTTGAGTCTCCGAAATTTCCTCATCTTTTTTGTATGTAACATAAACGGGTAGTGTTTTTGTTTCCTCATCATAAAAATACCCGCCAATATTCTGTGCATTTATATTTT
>JAIKXK010000294.1 GCA_024684155.1 Lachnospiraceae bacterium
CTTCCGTTTGCATCAAACAGTTTTCAAAATACGAAGAACCCTTTGTCCTTAGTGCATATCAGTTTATGTTAGGGGGATTACTTTTGTTTGTCATAGGGTTTATGTGGAAAAGTGTGACCGGAGGAGATTTGGTAGAAGTAAAAGAGTTAGTATACGGTTGTTTCGAACCAAAGGGATTAGGGGTTATTTTATTATTGGCAGGAATTTCTGCCATCGCCTATTCGCTATGGGGACTGTTGTTAAAATATAATGAAGTGTCAAAGGTAACAATTTATGGATTTTTAACACCGGTCTTTGGAGTGTTATTTTCCGCCCTATTTTTATCAGAAACTACAATAGCAGGGCCAGTTGTAGTGGTAATTTCCTTGATTCTTGTAAGTTTAGGCATAATTTTGCAGAATTAATTGAAGTTTCATACAAAAAAAGATAAAATTATAGATAGACACGTAAGAAATTCTGGCATTATAACCGTGGGGGACGGGGATATGAGGAAGAAGAGTTTTTCACTAATTATTGGGGGATTATTATTTATCTTTGCCCTTTCTATTATTACATTTCTAGGCTTGAATCATTACATGGATAATGAGACCGAAGAGGATGTCCGTGAAATTGCGAATGTATATTTACATGGAATCGCTGATGAGGAAGCCAATCGTTTCAATGCAATAAAATCAGTCCGTTTTCAACAGGTGGACTATATTCTAAATGATGTTGCAAGTGAATCCTATGAAACAAATGAACAGTTGTATGCAGCCATTGAAAAGGGAGCTGCTTTTCAGGAAGTACCCACCTGTGCACTTATAGACGCAGAGGGAAATCTACAGCTAATCGAAGGAAAAAAATTAGAAGTCTTTAACTCAAAAGATTTTGTAATTAGCAGTCTAAAAAATAATCAGAAGGCAGTAGCAACAGGAGAAAATACAGAAAGAAAAGTAGTCCTTTACTGTGTTCCTTATACAGTTCCTATGGAAAATGGAAATGAAAGTATAGGTTTTATTTTGTCAAAGCCCTTAGATCGTTTCCTTCAAATTATGAATTTTTCTTCAGAAGACTCTTTGGTAGATTTTTATATTATTCGAGAAGATGGTAGCTATGTAGTACTAGGAAAAGAAGAGAGTGAAGAAAACTATTTTGAAAAGGTACTAAAATATTCGAATCCAATTGATGGTACAGCGGAAGAATATGTGGATAAATTAAAGGAATGTATTAAAAATGATGAAGATTTCTTTATGAACACTCACTATTCAGAACCAGAGGCTGGAATCGATGAGAGCAGAAGTGTTTATGCAACCACCCTTACGGATAGTAACTGGTACCTTGTAACTGTTATGCCATATGGTGTACTTGATAATACGATTCTGGATATGGGATCTGCCAGAAGTCATGGAATGATGGTGGCTCTTCTTGTAATTGCGGCAGGAATATTTATAGTATTTTTACTTTATGCCTGGATGACACATCATCAGATGCTGGCATTAGAAGATGCAAAGTTTAAGGCAGAGGACGCCATGATGGAAGCGGAAGTGTCTCAGGAAGAAGCTGAAAAGGCCAGAGAAGAAGCGGAATATGCCAACAAGGCAAAGAGCGATTTTCTATCTAATATGAGTCATGATATACGAACTCCTATGAATGCCATTGTAGGTATGACGGCCATTGCAAAAGACCATATTGATGATCCGGAAAAAGTAGAAGACTGCCTTCGAAAAATTAATCTTTCAGGGAAGCAGTTATTAGGTTTAATCAATGATGTCTTAGATATGTCTAAGATTGAGAGTGGAAAATTAGTAATGAATATGGAGGCTCTTTCTCTAAGAGAAACCATGGAAACAATCTGCGATATTATTCGACCACAACTAAAGTCGAAACATCAGCATTTTGATATTTTCATTAGTAATATTATTGCAGAAGAGGTTTATCTTGATGGCATACGAATGAATCAGGTGCTTTTAAACTTTTTATCAAATGCTATGAAGTTTACACCGGATGGTGGTTCTATTACCATTCGTCTCAATCAGGAACCTTCCAACAAAGGAGATAATTATGTGATTACCCATATCTTTGTAGAAGATACAGGAATAGGTATGTCCCCAGAGTTTAAAGAAAAAATCTTTGATGCCTTTGAGCGGGAGGATAATAAACGAGTTCACAAGATTCAGGGAACGGGACTTGGAATGGCTATTACAAAATACATTGTGGATGCCTTAGGTGGAAAAATTGAAGTGGAGTCAGAACTGGGAAAAGGTAGCTGCTTCCATGTAATTTTAGATCTTGAAAAGGTAGAAGTAAGTATCAAGGATATGGTACTTCCAAAGATGCGGGTATTAGTAGTAGATGATAATGAAGATTTGTGTACTTCGGCGATTACGTCTCTGAAAGACTTAGGTATAGAAGGTGAATGGTGTACCAGCGGAAAGTTGGCCGTTGAAAAAGTAGTAGAAGCCCATAAGAATAGTGTGGATTACTTTGCAGTTTTAATTGACTATAAGATGGATGAGCTTGATGGAATTGAAACTACGAAACTAATACGTGAAGCCCTTGGTGAGGATATTCCCATCAGTTTAATTTCTGCCTATGATTGGGTGGATATTGAAGATCGGGCAAAGGCAGCAGGGGTTACAGGTTTTATACCAAAACCCTTGTTTAAATCTACGTTGTACCATGAATTAAAGAAGTATTTGCCGGGATCTGAGGAAGAGAAGAATCCGGAAATCTATGAAGAAAAGATTATAGAGTTAAAGGGATTGCATGTTCTTTTAGCAGAGGATCAATACATAAATGCAGAAATTATTACTACCTTATTAGAGGAGCGGGAAGCCGAAGTGGAATTGGCAGAAGATGGACAAATTGCCCTAGATGCCTTTAAGGAGTCAGAGGATGGATTCTTTGATGTAATCTTAATGGATCTTCGTATGCCAAACATGAATGGTTTTGAAGCAGCAAGAGCAATTCGCTCTTTGGATCGAAAAGATGCAAAAGAAATTCCCATTATTGCTTTAACGGCAGATGCTTTTGCAGAGGATGCACAAAAATGTGTGGAAGCAGGAATGAATACTCATATGGCAAAACCGGTGGATATTGATCTTTTAATGAAGACTTTAGCAAAATATATGGAGAGATAAATAAAAGAAAGAAGGCGTGATATATGGACGAAGAAATGATTTACCAGTTTCAGATGAAACGAAGCGTTTTGGTGGTAGATGATGAAGAAATCAATCAGCAAATCTTAGGTGGAATATTAGAGGATCATTATGAAGTAATGTATGCATCAGATGGAGAAGAGGCGCTATCGGTAATTGAAGAACAGGGTCCTTTGTTATCACTGGTATTATTGGATTTAATGATGCCGAAAATGGATGGCTTTGAAGTAATGAAAAGAATGCAACAGGATGTTGTACTTCGCGGAATTCCAGTAATTGTACTTACCTCTGAAGAACAGTTAGAGATTGAAAGTCTTAGACAAGGGGCGGCAGATTTTATAAAAAAACCCTACGATGTTCCAGAAAAAATCATAGCCAGAGTAAAACGTATCATTGCTTTATTTGAGGATCGCTCTATTATTCAGTCTACGGAAAAAGATGAATTAACAGGGCTCTATGAAAAAGGATATTTTTATGAATATGCCATGCTACAGGATCGCTTTAATCCGGGAGAAGAAAAGGATGCAGTGGTATTAAATATCAGTCACTTTCACTTGTTTAATGAGATTTATGGAATGGATGAGGGTGATAAGGTTCTAAAAGTATTGGCTTCTGCATTAGAAAAATATGCCCTTCGTTTTGGGGGAATAGCAGGACGGTCTGATGCAGATTGGTTTATGGTCTATGTTCCAAGACAAAAAAATTATGAAGAATTGTATGAGGAAGTAGAAGAGGCGCTAAATAAGGAATTTTCTTCTCATCACATTCGTATTCGAATTGGTGTATATGTGGTGGCAAAGGATGAGGAAAAATTAGTTCCCTGTTTCGAAAAAGCCAAAACAGCCTGCAATAGTATTCGGGAAAAATACCATAAAAAGGTAGCAATTTTCGATGACAAATTAAGAGAAAAACAGGTTTATTCGGAGCGTTTGATTCATGATATTCGGGATGCCATAAAGGATAAGCAGCTAAAGGTTTATTTCCAATCAAAATATGATGTAACAAAGGAAACTCCAGAAATCATAAGTGCAGAAGCATTGGTACGATGGATTCATCCTGAGTTTGGAATGGTTTCTCCCGGAGATTTCATTACCTTATTTGAAGAAAACGGATTGATTCAGATTGTAGATGAGTTTGTCTGGAAAGAAGCTGCAAGAAGAGTAAGAAAATGGCAGGATGAGTATAAGGTTACAATTCCGGTATCAGTAAATGTTTCAAGAATAGATCTTCATGATCCGGAAATTAAAAATAAGCTGATTCGAATTGTAAATGAAGCTCGAATTAATCCAACAGATCTTCATTTGGAAATTACGGAATCTGCTTATGAGGAAGATACCAACCGTATGGTAGAGGTGGTAAAGAGTTTAAAGGATGCTGGATTTGTTATAGAAATGGATGATTTTGGATCGGGATACTCATCTTTAAATATGATTACAACCATACCTTTTGACATATTAAAATTAGATATGTCTTTGATTCGAGATATTCATAGGGATGAGCGAAGCAGAAAAATGCTTGAAATTGTTATGGATATTGCAAAGTTCCTAAAAGTAAATGTAGTGGCAGAAGGTGTAGAAGAGAAGGAACAGTTAGATATTCTAAAAAGCTTAGAGGCTCAGATTATCCAGGGCTATTATTTTTCAAAACCTGTATCGCCAGAGGAATTTGAGGCATTAATTAAAAGATAAAGGGGGAGGCCTATGTTAAGCGTAGAAGCATTAGAAGAATATGGGGCAAATACAAAGGAAGCCATTGCCCGTTGTGCAAATAAGGAAGATTTATATTTGAAACTTGTAAAAAGAATTCCAACAGATAAGGGTTTTGATCGTTTAAAAGATGCCTTAGATGCCGGAGATTTAGATGAGGCGTTTGAGGCTGCTCACGGATTAAAGGGTATCGTTGCAAACTTATCATTGACTCCACTATTAACACCCATTAGCGATATTACGGAAAAAACAAGAGCAAAAGAGGAGGCCGACTATGGCCCCCTCTTAAATGAAATGTTTTTACAAAGAGATAAACTAAGTATTCTTTGTGATGATTAAAATTTGCGAATGGTATCTTCTTCGTCGCTGGAAGTCTGGTCAAGATCTTTGATTTCTATGGTGTAGTTTTCGCCACCTGGAACTTCTACTATGCAGCTGTCACCAACCTTGTGACCAAGAAGAGCTTTTCCTACAGGAGATTCATTTGAAATTTTTCCTCGCAGGGA
>JAIKXK010000044.1 GCA_024684155.1 Lachnospiraceae bacterium
AGCTGAGTGTAGAGAATACAGTATAAATATTGACGGATAATGTTGTAATTCTCAAAGGCTTGAAAAAACAGCTCATTCATACACCAGGAAAAATAGGACTTGTAACGAAGATAGGCCTCTGGGCATTCCTTTAGCATCAAGTGCATCTGCTCATCAAAATAATCATCTACTTTATTTAAATACTGCTGTCCAAAGATATCTAAATAGCCTTTGATTAAATGATAAAACTTTGGTTCTCGAACAGAGAGTGCTCCATAGTTAATACAGTCTAATACCATATGGTCAATGGTTTCTATTTTAAAGAAGGAATAGCTAGGAGGATTTAACAGGGCATACTCTCCCATATCTTCCTTCTTAAGAGTCAACGGAATATGCTTTGTTTCAGATAAACGGTCTCGAACGATTAAATCATGTTTGCGATAAACATAGGCATACATCGCCTGCCAGAGTTCTGGCATCTCTTTTTCTTCCTTCCAAAAGAAATCTAAAAGTTTTTCTTCCTCCTCTTTTAAAAAGGAAAACATCGCATCATCTTCATTGTTCATTTTCCAAAAGACTTCTACCTTTGAAGATGCCTTTCGAAAACTTCTTCGACCTGGATTGTCAATAAAAAGTCTTGCTACAGCAGGACATGACAAAACAAGGGTACACCTTGCTTCTTTGTCAAAGCAAATGGTTTCCCTTGGATAGGTTCTGCATACTAAAGGCATTAATTCTGGATGACCACCAGCCTGGAACTGGCACATTTTGTCAGAATTCAAAAAAGGGCATCGTCCGAACTGGCGTCTGATGACCCTTACTCCTTTTATTTTTGAAATGTGAAAACGGATATGTCGTCCCACTAGGCCTGGCAGGTGCTCATACTTTTTATAAGTCTCATCATCTACAGGAAGTACCCATCCCTTGCAGCAACTGGTAGGACATTTATCTGCCATACAATGGAACTTCTCATACAAATCCGTTATATAGACGTCTTCCATTGTCCTAACACTTCTCCTCTATCACATCTTTAATATCTGCTAAGGTTTTGCAGGTGGCAAATAAAATCTTTTGTAACGCTTCATCTGGTTCTGTTAAATCCGGCACCATAATAGTAGGACAACCTGCACCATAAGCAGATAAAACTCCATTTGGAGAATCTTCTACTGCAATACACTCTTCTGGTTTTAATCCTAGTTTTTCACAGGCAAAGATATAGGAATCTGGATGAGGCTTTCCCTGTTTTACCTGATGTGCACTAATTACCTCGTCAAAAGAATCTCTAAGTCCCACTGCTTCAAGTCGTGGCAAAGCTCTCTCTAAGGCTGTTGCCGTTACAACTGCAGATTTCATATTATGTTCTTTTAAATAGGATAGAATTTCATCTACACCGGGCTTGAGTGGTACACCATGCTCGTCACAATAAGCCATTACCTTTTGTCCACACAACTTATGAATTGCATCATAATCTACAGTCCCATTAAATCTTTCTGCGATTAATATTTCTGCATCCTTGTGGTTTAAGCTTCTTAAACTAAGGGCATCTTCTCTTGTAAATTCCATGCACCCTGTTTCATGGGCAGCTTCCACCCAGCACCAATTATAGATACGCTCTGTATCTGTAATGGTTCCATCCATATCAAATAATACTGCTTTTATCATATAAACCTTCTAATTCTTTTTAGTCTTCTTTTTCTACCAAGCTTCCCTTTAAGGTGCTTACATAGTTTTTAATATGTTTCAACATCACCTTTGCAGCTGGTGACATAAAATCTCTGTTCTGAGAACAAATACCAAGGGTACGATACTGCTTTGGCTCTAGAGGGTATACATCTACACTGGATTTTGCTGTTTCCAAAATAAGTTCAGGCATAATGGAAATACCAGCTCCACACTGCACCATAGCTATTGCAGACTGATCATCTAAGATATGACAGTTTGCTCGAATAGATAAACGATACTTATTTAAATAATTCATAATATCAATATCACAGCTATCCTGCTGAATAACAAAAGGCTGACCTTTTAAATCATCAGGAGTCATGTATTCTGTTCCCTTTGGCATAAATCCCTTTGGCACAAGACAAACCAAACTGTCCTTATATAATGGAATAAATGGCAACTTTTCAGAGGCCTCTTCCGAAACAATGCCAAGATCAATATTTCCGTTTTTTATCCAGACAATTACATCATCATAACTTCCCTGGAAAATTTCAACATCAATCTGAGGATACTCTTCCTGAAATGTTTTTAGAATATGAGGGATCCAGGTCAAACATACCGTATTGGTACATCCTACTCTTACAGTTCCTGTCTGAAGCCCCTGCATCTGTGCAACAGCCTGGCTCAAACTATTATTAGAAGAAACAATCTTTTGAATATAAGGACTAATTTCCTCTCCCGCTGATGTGAGCTGTACTCCATTTTTACTTCTTATAAATAAAGGAAATCCAATTTCCTCTTCCATGCCTGAAATAGAATGACTTACTGCAGATGGAGTCAAATGCAGTGCAGATGCGGCTTTTGCAAAAGAACCGTTATCGATAATACTTTGAAAAATTTCATAAGACAATAATGTCATTTTCTTCCTCCTGTTCGTTGAATTACATTCATCTTCTGAATGAAAAACTTGAACTTTACTTCACGGCTACATTTTAGTACAATACATTCGAACAGTCAATGTTGAGTAATCTTTTTTCTTTAGGGCGGTCGAAAGACTGCCTTTTTCCTTTATATGGATCTTTTTATTTTTCCCAGTTTTAAATAATATCAATATTTTATAGTTTTGATTTACAAAAATAATAGCAAAAAAATAACCATCCAAAAGGATGGTTATTTTTATAATTAACTTCTTAACTAATCTTATAGATGGTACGTTTCTTATTTACCAGGATATGAAACTACACATCCAACATCGTACTTAGAAAGTTTCTTTCTTCCTTCTAATCCAGCAAGTTCTAAAAGGAAAATCATCTTTACAACTTCACCACCAAGCTTTTCAACAAGCTTAGCTGCAGCTTCCATTGTTCCACCAGTTGCAATTAAGTCATCAACTAAAACAACTTTCTGTCCTGGCTTTACAGAATCTGTATGCATTTCAATTTCTGCTGTACCGTATTCAAGGTCATATTCCTGAGATACTGTATCATAAGGAAGCTTTCCTTTTTTACGGATTAATACGAAAGGCTTATGTAAATTGTAAGCCAAAGGTGTACCAAAGATAAAACCTCTAGACTCTGTACCTGCGATTACATCAAAGTCAAGGCCTTCTAATAATTTTGTCATCTCGTCAATAGCAAGCTGAAATCCGTCTGCATCTCCTAAAACGGTTGTGATGTCACGGAACATAATTCCTTTTTCAGGAAAATCCGGAATAGTACGGATATAATCTTCTACTGTTTTCATACGAATACTCCTAATCTAATTAAATATGAGCGAAAAACTCCACATAAGAGAATACTCCATCATTTTCGCGAAATCAAGTATTCTACTCTACAAATATCTAAGTTTTCAATGCCTTATATTTTATACATTTTAACAAAAGTTTTTTATCTGGAATATTTGCCATTAATAAATGTTATATCTTCTACGTTGCTATAAGCACCACCATAGGCTTTTACAACAGCAATAATCCAATCAACCAGTGGCCAAATTCCAAGTGTCACCCACCAAAATAGTAGTTTTAAAATACCAAGTCCAATCTGACCTCTTACAAAACGATCAACTCCAAAGCCTCCTAAGAAAAAGCAAAACAGCCATACAAAAAGATGCTTATTAATAGAATTTACATT
>JAIKXK010000316.1 GCA_024684155.1 Lachnospiraceae bacterium
TGTTTCACTCTGGCAACGGCTTTCTTGATTTCACCTTTCTCTTCTGGTGCAGCTTTCTCCAACGTTTCGCGGTTTTAAAAGATCCCCTGTATTTGGATCAAAGGTAATAATATGATGGGAGGAGCCATCTTCCCGAATAAATACATTCATGGCACGAGTGGCATGGGCTGTAGCGATTTGTGTGAATCTAGGATCTTTTGTTAATTCAGAGGCCTTAAATAAAAGAGGGAGATTCATCATACAATCAATAATAGCCCAGCCGGCAGTATCTCCGTTTCCGAGATCATTCCAGGCTCGAATCAGATTTGCTTTTAAGTTAAAGCGACCAGCCAGATTGCCGGCAGCTAACATAAAGCGGTTTTTTGCTTTTTCACTTTTTGTCAGTTCAAAATTAGCACCTGAAGTGAGAAGCCACTTAAATCCACTATCGTGATCCATACCCATATAGTTCATAAGGTTTTTATCCAGCTTTTCTTCAATACCAAGGGCACACTCCTTAAATGAATCTTCAGAAAAGGCGTGGTATAACTGCCAAAGCATTCCTGCCCAAAAGCCATTGGTCCACCAACAGATTTTGTCATCGTCTGACCAGTCGTCAAATTTCCCCATTTCTGTGGTATAAGGAATTCTGTTATAATTTCGTGCTACAACTTCTTTTTCCTTTTCAAAAATCTTAGTGGCGATTTCTTCTGCCCAGTTTTTATCTTTCATATAATCTCCTTAAATAAGCGATTTAATTTATCTGTTATCATCATAATTTTCTTGACGGAGACAAACAATAACATATAGAATTTTCATATAACATATTCTGCTATTTTATGAGGTGTGGCATGTTTGAAATTATAAATGGAGGCGTATATACAAAACACGATAAAACCTTTTCGATGGATCGTCCAAAAGGATTTGAATGGCATGTGCTATTAATGACTCGCTCCCGGGGAGAGTTTCATTTTGATGGGAAAACCTATGAGGTGCTTCCTTACCAGGTAATTATGGTTCCTGCAAAGACTCCTTATCATTATAGAAATCCCAGTGGTGAATACTCTGATGACTGGTTACATTTTTCCTGTAGTAAAAAGGAATTTGAAGAAATTAATCCAAAGGCACTGCTTCATCCTTTTTCCATTGGCAATCCATCTTTAATTGGAAGTTATTTTCAGCAATTACTGTATGAAAAAAATTATGCTCCAGAACATTTGAAGGCCTCTCACATGGATGGATTATTTCATATTCTAATCAATCATTTGATGTATGACTTCCATGAAAAACGTGAAGTAAGCTATAGCCCGTATCTTCATCCTATGCAGTCTTTACGATTAGAGTTACAATCTTCACCCTGGCATAGTGTTCCAGCAAAGGAGGCAGCAAAAAGAATAGGAATCAGTCTTTCTTATTTTCAACATCTGTACACAGAGTTCTTTCAGATTTCTTACCAAAAGGATGTAATTTCCATGAAGATTGCCTATAGCGAAGAATTATTAAAAACTACCAATATGTCCATTGAAGAGATAGCAAGAGCGTGTGGATATACCAATCCAGTGCACTTTTATCGTCAGTTTCAGGATGTGAAAAAAATGACACCAGGACAATATCGAGGGTAGGACTTGATTTTTCTATTTGGGATGTTATAATACATACAAATAAATTTTATGCAATTTATTTGCGTGTATATAAAGTTTTATAAATAGACTAGATTTTGAATAGAAATAGATGAGTAATGAGAGGTGTAAATATGAGCAATATTATAAAGAATGAAAAATTTGATGAAGAAAGAGCACTCTATGGAAGTAATGGTGTGGTACTGGAAAACTGTCAGTTTGATGGTCCTGCCGATGGAGAAAGTGCTTTAAAAGAAAGTAAAAATGTAGAAGTGAAGGATTGTTTCTTTAATCTTCGTTATCCATTTTGGCATGATGACAATTTAGTTATTGAAAATTCTGAAATGACAGAGTTATGTAGAGCAGCTCTTTGGTATACAAAAAATGCTATCATTAGAAATACCAAGATGCATGGTATTAAAGCCCTTCGCGAGTGTGCAGATATTACAATTGAAGGAAGTGATATTGTATCCCCTGAATTTGGTTGGTCAGTGGATGATATTACCATGAAGGATTCTTCTGCAGAAAGCGAATATTTTATGATGAGATCTAATCGCCTTCACTTTGATCATGTTACCTTAAAGGGAAAATATTCCTTCCAATATATTACAGATTCTGTTTTTGAAAACTGTAATTTTGATACAAAGGATGCCTTTTGGCATGCCAATAATGTTACCATTAAGAACTCTACCATTAAAGGTGAGTATTTAGCCTGGTACTGTGAAAATGTTACCTTTGAAAACTGTACCATTATTGGAACCCAGCCTCTTTGCTATTGTAAAAACTTAAAGCTGATTAATTGCAAGATGGTGGATACAGACCTTGCCTTTGAAAAGTCAGAGGTGGAAGCTACAGTAACATCTCCAGTTATTAGTATTAAAAACCCTCTGAAGGGATGTATTAAGGTTCCTCAGGTAGGAGAAATCATTCGAGATGATGAGTCTTCCAAGGGTGAAATTATTGTTGGAGAATAAGTAGCTTATTTAAAAACTCGTTGCATCTTTTTTCGTAACTTGGTATCTTGATATTGGTGTTGAGGAGAAGTACGGGAGAAAGTCTATGCGATTAGCAATTATTGATGATGAATTAGAAGTAAGACAAAAGCTATTGTCATTTATAGAGCGTTTTTGCGAAGAACATAAGAAAGATATCAAGGTGGATATGTTTTCTTCCGGAGAGGAATTACTTTCTCGCTATGAAGAGGAAAGCACATATCCCTTCGATATCTTTCTTTTTGATATAGAAATGGATGGACTAAATGGGTTGGAAACAGCCAAAAAGGTTCGTGAAAAAAATCAGACTTCGGTGATTTTATTTATTACCAATATGGCTCAGTATGCTGTGAATGGATATGAAGTAGAAGCCATTGACTATGTGTTAAAGCCGGTAGGATATATAGATTTTTCTGTGAAATTAGAAAAAGCCCTTCGAAAGGCCGATGTGAAAAAACCACATCATGTGATTTTGCATACCAAGGACGGAATTACAAATATCGTTACCTCAAAATTAATGTATGTAGAGGTGTTATCTCACGATTTGATTTATCACACAAAGGAGAAAGACTATCGTCTTCGTGGACGAATGAAGGATGCCCAGGAGGAACTTTCCTCTCATGGATTTGTCCGGATTCATAAATCCTATCTGGTAAACGTAGGATTTATTTCTACCTTTCGATTGACAGAAATAATATTAGAGGATATTAAACTTCCCGTAGGACGTGCCTATAAGGAAACCGCTATGGAAGCCTATATGAAATACTTGAGGAATGGATAGAGCATATGATTTATGTAATGATTGATGAGGCCAGGTTTATCTTTGGTGCCTTTATCGCCTGTTTTTTAATGTGTTATGGAGCCTTGCCAAAAAGAAATAATTTTTCTTTGCGTTTAATGGCTTCCATTGTTTTAAATTTAATATATTTGTACCTGTGGTATCCGGTTTATAGCATACTGCAAGAGGGGTATACTGCGAATTTCTGGTATGGAATTTTATATGTAGTTGGGTTGTCTGGGGTACAGCTTCTTTGTGTTTATATTTGTTATGCTGGAGATATTGGAACCATTGCGTTTCGATGTCTGTTGGGAAAAATCCTAGAGGCTTTAATTACCCTTTGGTATCGCTATATTTTTGTTTATGTATTATTTCCAAAACTACCGGAGACTCACTTGTTCATTTACTTAGGTTGCGGAGCAGTATTCTACTTAATTTTCTATGGCTCTTTCTACGAATTAATTGCGAAAAAAATGCAGGTGGGAGATGGAGTCGTTCCTATGTCAGGAACAGGTGGAAAGGTATTTCAGGTGATAGGTTATTTTGCCTATGGAATCATTGTGCCATTGATTCAGATTGTAAGTGAATGGTTAATTCAGCCCCTTCATCATCATAAAACCTATGGGAAAATTTATGTCTTTGTCTATGCTTTTTCCGTGCTTTCCATTGCATTAATCAGTGTGATTGCTCTGTCATCTTTGTATAACTTATATACGGCGGCGGTGTTGGAAAGAGATAAAACACTATCGGAAATGCTGTTAAAACAAAAGCAAAAGCAATATGATTTGATCAAAGAAAATACGGACATGATCAATCAAAAATGTCATGTTTTAAAACGTCAGCTGACAGAATTAAAAACTGCAGAGGATGAAGATAAAAATCGCCTCATTGAGGATGTCAGACGAGCACTGAATTTTTATGACGCAGTGGTAAAAACCGGAGATGAAACACTAGATACCATACTTACAGAGAAGAGCTTAATTTGTGCCAATCGAGGAATTAAACTTTCCTGTATTGCTAATATTGGTGAAATAGAACACATGAAAACCATTGATTTATATGGAATTATGGATCTTGCCATTGACCAGGCCATTTCCTATGAATCAGCGATTTTGGATCCGGAAAAGAAATTAATTTCTGTGCTTTTAACAAGAAAGGGAGAGATGATCTACTTTTCTGTAGAAAACTATATGGGAGATGATATTAGTCGAAAGGAACTGAAGAAAAGGGATCAGATTTTAGAAAGACTAAAAACCCTTCTTTCAAGGTATGATGGTAGTCTTACTATATGGGAAGAAAATCATATTTTTCAAATTCAGATGATTTTATCCGATGAATAAAAATTGTTGTTTATGACAGGTTTGTTGTCGTTTGTGCCGAGGGTATTGTTGCCCTCGGTTTTTTTATTTACAGTGTGGATATTACGAGCAATTTAAATAAAGGGTAAATTGCTTTATTCCATGAAGGAGGGATTATATGAAGTGGAAAAGTAATCTGTTTCGCGGATTAGCGGGAGTGTTTCTAGCACTGACAGTTATGCTTTCTTGTGCTTCTTCTGTGGCAAACAGTTGGCAGGTACGAGTAAATGAATTATTAGGTGTAACTTCTTCCGTACAGCGAAGTGAGGATGCAGCGGATTATCAATATGTATCTGATTATTCATCAGGGTCAGAATTGATTGACGCTGAAATTGCTTTAAATACCAGATTAGAGGCTGAAGGTGCAGTTTCCCTAAAAGGAACCCCTGCAGTAGACGGAAAAAACGTTACACTCTTTGGTATGAGAAGTGGTGAGAACATGCAGTTTGGTGGATCGATGGGGTCTCTTGTGGATGAATCAAATGTAGTAACTTTAGCGGAAGCATTAACAGACAATGGTTTTTCTGTGAATGAAAAGATGGTGGATTTTTACAAAGACGCTGATCTTTTAGAGGATTATGCTCCAACGAAGGCTGCAGGCGGAAACGTTGTGGATATGAATGTTGGTAGTGCCATCAATGAGGTACCTGTTTCAGAATATTCGGGATTGGAAAGTACCTATGGAGATTATAAGGATGCAGCAATTATTGTATTAGGTAGAGATGCCGGAGAAAGCTGCTGCTTCTATCCTGGTGAAGAGGGAACTACCACCTTTGATAAGGACGATAAGGAACATGAAAATCCAATTCCTACAGAGGAGTTTTTAAATAGTTCTACTGGAAATATTTTAGGACTTTCAGATGATGAAAGAGATTTGGTTCATTATGTAGAGGAACAGGGATTTTCAAAGGTAATTGTTTTACTTAATTCTGCTGTTCCTATGGAAGTGGAAGAATTAAAAACAGATGATGGAGTAAATGGAATTCTTTGGATTGGAAATCCTGGTGCATACGGAACTTATGGTATTGCAAAACTTTTATCAGGAGAAGTACTTCCATCCGGACATCTTCCAGATACCTATGCAGTAAACTCTGCATTATCACCTGCAATGCAAAATTATGGGGTATACCTTTTTGACAATGCGGATGCCATTGAAACAACTACTAATCACGGACTTCGTTCTGATTGGTATTTAGCAGAAGAAGAAGGAATCTACATTGGATATAAATACTATGAAACAAGATATGCAGATAGTGTTTTAGGACAGGGAAATGCTTCGGTAGCGCAAAAGGGTGAAACCGTGGATGGTGGTACTTCCTGGGATTATAACAATGAAGTTTCTTATACCTTTGGTTATGGTCTCGAAGGATCAAGCTTTTCTGAGGAAATTACAGATATGTCCATTGACTGGTCTGGAGAGAAAAAAAGTAGTGCTACGGTAAATGTAACAAATACCGGAGATGTAGCTGCAAAACATGCAGTTCAATTATATGTTTCACTTCCTTATACTGACTATGATAAGGCAAATGGAATTGAAAAATCTGCCATTCAGTTAGTTGGATTTGGAAAAACAGGAGAGGCTTCTGAAAAGTCTTATGAAGATTGTGTACTCTTAGCTCCTGGTGAGTCAGAAGAAGTCACAATTGAATTTTTAGCAACAGATCTTTATAGCTACGATATGAGCTATGAACATGATGGAACAAAGGGTGCTTATTTATTAGAAGAAGGAGATTATTACTTCGC
>JAIKXK010000357.1 GCA_024684155.1 Lachnospiraceae bacterium
TTCTATAGAAAGGGTAGAAGAGCGATATGCCTTAGAAGATGAAATGCTTGCTGCCATTACGGAAGGAAATTATGAACGGGGAATCGCTGCTATGAATCAGATTAGCCAATTCCCATTGCAAAGATATAGGGATGTGCATAACACGGTATTGCAAAAGCAAATGGCAATGCTAACGTTAAATACCCTTTTTCGCAAATCGGTTCAGGATGCAGAAGTACATCCTGCTCATGTGGATCATGTATCTCATAAATTTGCAGATCGAATTATGGAAGCAACAACCGATGAGGAAATGGCAGAACTAGGAACAGAAATGGTTCGAAAATACTGTCTTATGGTTCGCTCTTATTCTCTAAAAGGATATTCAAAGCTAACAAGAGAAGCATTAAATTATATTGATTTTAATCTTACAGAGGAACTTTCTTTGGCGAAGTTGGCGGAAAAATTGAATGTAAATAAGAAATATCTTTCCGCCCACTTTAAGAAAGAAGTAGGACAAAATGTTACCGATTATGTAAATCAAAAACGTATTAAGGAGTCATTAAAATATTTAGGAATAACGACCATGTCTGTATCAGATGTTGCCCTTCGGGTTGGCATCTATGATACCAATTATTTTTCAAGAGTATTTAAAAAGATTATGGAGATGACTCCTACAGAATATAGAAACATGCTGAATAAAAAAGTAGAGTAAAGTTTGGAGGATTGTTATGTCAAAATTTGGTGATGGATTTTTTGTAGGTGCAGCAACAGCTGCTCATCAGGTAGAAGGAAATAATATACATTCTGATTATTGGGCACAGGAACATATGGAATGTACCAGCTTTGTAGAGCCTTCTGGTGAAGCTGTAGATCATTACAACCGTTATGAAGAAGATATTAAATTATTAGCAGATGCAGGATTAAATGCATATCGGTTTTCTATTGAGTGGGCCAGAATTGAGCCGAAAGAGGGAGAGTTTGATGAAAAAGAAATTGCTCATTACAGAGATGTCCTAAAATGCTGTAAAAAGTATGGGGTGGAACCTATTGTTACTATGCTTCATTTTACTTCTCCTAAGTGGTTAATTGAAAAAGGTGGCTGGGGAGAAGAATCTACCATTACTTACTTTGCAAATTATTGTAAATATGTAGTTGAGCAGTTAGGTGAAGATCTTCACTATGTTTGTACCATTAACGAAGCAAACATGGGATTACAGATTGCTGCAATTATGGAACGCTATAAAAAGCAGGCTCAGGCAGCTGCTATGAAGGCACAGTCTTCTGATGGAGATGATGCAGGAAAGAGCGTAGAAGGATCTGTTCAGGTAGGCCTTAATATGCAGGGAATGATGGAAAGAATGCAGCGTCAGGCAGAAGAAAATATAAAAGTTTTTGGAACTCCTAAGCCTTATGTGTTCGTTTCTGGAAATACCGAAAAAGAGGATCTTTTAGTAATTAAAGCACATCAGGCTGCAAAAAAAGCCATGAAGGAAGTAAAACCGGAATTAGAAATAGGAATTACCTTATCCTGCCATGATATTCAGGTAGAAGCCGGGGGCGAAGAACTTGCAGCCAAGGAATGGGAAGAAGAATTTGGCCACTACATTCCTTATATTAAAGATGATGATTTCGTAGGGGTTCAGAATTATACAAGAAGTGTATATGGAAAAGACGGAATCCTTCCAACACCAGAGGGAGCAGAACTTACTCAGATGGATTATGAGTTCTATCCAGAAGCTTTAGAACATGTTATTCGTCGAGTAAATAAAGAAATGCCAAATGTTCCTATTATTATTACAGAAAATGGAATTGCAACATCAGATGATAGTCGTCGTGTTGAATTTATAAAAAAAGCAACGGACGGCGTGGTCCGTTGCAAGGAAGACGGTATTGATATCAAAGGATATTGTTACTGGTCCTTACTTGATAATTTTGAATGGCAGAAAGGATTTTCTATGACCTTTGGATTAATTTCCGTAGATCGTTCTACTCAGAAAAGAACACCAAAGGAAAGTCTTTCTTATTTAGGAAGTCTTTAAAAACCTTGCTGATTCATTTTTTAAAGGTTCTGCTTCGGCCCGGGATGTATGGGGCCGGGAGCAGAACCTTTTTTATTGTGAAAGTGGATCTTATTATAAATATTATTTTCTTCTTTCTGAAATATAACGAAGGAAGGCCTGAGCTTTTTGAATGGTTTCAAAGTTAGCAATGTACATATATTCTCCTTCGTGTTCCCAGTCAAGAGGTGGAACTTCACGATGTTCGCAGAGACTGCCTTCGTAGCGCATTAAGATGCGACGATTGGTATGAGCAAACTGGCGGTTGCCACGACGGAAAGCATAAACACTGTAATGAGGCTTTCCGGTCTTTATTTTTTTATCTGTATTTCCAAGAATCATATTTGCCCAGATTTCATAAACATCGGTAGAATGAGCATAGTTCATCATGTCTGTAGTAGGACCACCAGAAGGACAACCACTGACTTTTATAGCTACAAAGTCCTTTTTCTTACCAAGGTTTTTATGAGCTTTTTCAAGCTGCACAAATTCGAAGTGAACGAAACGTCCTTTTAAGCCAAAAGCTTTGGCTGTTTTTTGTCCAATATCTGAAAGCTCCTTTGGAACATCCGGGTATACATAGTAGGAAAATTCATTTTTGCTCATGACGGTATCTAATACAGAAGGATAACGGGTAGTAGATTCAAAGAGTGCATTTCCTTCCATATCTAAAATGGCATCATAGGAATAAATATCTCCGTCTAAATATTCTTCCATAATAAAGCTTCCTTCAGGAGCAGTCTTAAAGAATTTTTCTAATTCATCATCATTGTTTAACTTCCAGGTATCATCAGTTCCTGAGGTGTCATCTGGAGTAACAACAACAGGATAGCCAACTTCCTTTGTAAACTTCTTGGCAGCAGTTACATTTGTAGTCATGTGGAATTTTGCCGTAGGAAGATTTCCCTTTGCAAAGACTTCCTTCATAAGAGATTTTTTCTTTAAGCGTTCAATTTCATCTTCCTGTAAGAAACCACCGGTTACGTTGAAATCCTTACGGAGACGAGCGTCCTGAGAAAGCCAAAATTCGTTGTTGGATTCGATCCAGTCAATCTTTCCGTATTTGAAAGTGAAAAATCCCATAGCGCGAATCATTTGATCGTAGTCCTCTAAGGTATCTACCTTATAATACTCTGTCATAGAATTTTTTAATTCTTCTGGAAAAGTATCATAATCAGCATCACCGATTCCTAAAACATTTGCGCCTGCCTTAAGTAAACGGTCACAAAAATTCCAGTAAGTACTTGGAAAATTTGGTGAAATAAAAATAAAATTCATAATCCTGTTCCCCCTCTTTCGGTTGGTATTTTTTTGTTTAGGTTATTTTTGAAAAATAAGGGTGTTACTTAGGTAAACCTTTGTAACAGTTGGAATATTTGTAGAAGAATCTTTTTCGCCAAACAAACGAATCTCCATAGAGCCGTCGTCTAGCTTATAGACTTCAGAAATGATTTGACCCTTTGGTGCAGCTAAGAGCATTTTTTGAAAGTCCATTAATATGGAAGGTAAAAGAACCCCATTGATATGGGAAGCTGTTCTTTCGTTTGTACTTTCTGTAATTGCTTTTTGCAAAAGGGTTAGATATTCCATATGTTTCCTCATAAACCTAGTAAATAATAGGTGATTTTGCATCACCGCTATCTATTTTACCATTTTCTGTGGTATAGTAGTAAAAAAGATGAGAAATCTGAAAATTTTGGTAAAGATTTTATAAAATCTGTCGATATTATAAATAGAAAACTAGTATTATCTACAATGCGTATAAGAAATAAATGGATTTACAAATGAAACAAGGAGGTTTTATTATGACGTCTGGTATTTATGGAATGAATGCGTATCAGCAGGCAGTTTCTTCCTATAAATCTACAGATACAAAAAAAGTAGAAGGAAAGACAAAAGAAAAAGTTGATACGAAAAAAAGTGCAGAAGAAATAAAAAATAAAGCCTGGAGCCCAATAGATACCACAAGTTCTTTGGTTCCAAAGTCTACGGATTATGGTATGACTATTGGTAATGTGGAATTATCAGAAAAGGCAGCAGAGTATTACGATAAATTAAAATCGAAATTTGGTAATATGGAATTTATATTGGTATCAAACGATATGAAATCCCAGGTTCAACAAAATGCAGCGGCTTATGGGAATGCCAGCAAGCAGGTGGTTTTGATTGATGCAGAAAAACTGGAAAAGATGGCGGAGGATCCTTCTTATGCAAAGAAGTATGAAGGGATAATCCAAATGTCTCAAATGAAATTGTCAGAAATGAAAAATTCCCTGGCGTCTTCAGGTGCATCTGTGAAAAACTTTGGAATATCTGTTGATGGAAATGGTAACACCAGTTATTTTGCAACTTTAGAAAAATCTTCCGATGCGCAGGCAAAACGTATTGAAAAGAAGCAGGAAGAAAAGAGAGCTGCAAAGAAAAAAGAAGCGAAAGAAAATGAAGAAGCCCGCATAGAAAAGATTCGTGATAAGAATAAAGAAAAAAGAGCTGAGGCAAAAGAGGCCTTAGAAGATACAAAGAATATTTCAGATGAGAAGGAATATGAAATTATAGAGGCCAATAGTTTTGAAGCTCTTTTTGATAAGATTTCTGCCTATACCTATACCAATGCGGAATCCAGTGTAATGACAGCAGAAGAATTAAATTATGGACAGAACTTTGATTTCAAAGGTTAATTACATATGAATCAATGGCTCTTTTTCAGAGGAGAGTATTATATTGAAATACCCGATGGAGGATTTTTCCATCGGGTATTTCTATTTTCAGAAAAGATAAGTGCATACTCGGCAAAATTCTTAATATTTTGAAAATATAATTCAAATAAAAGTGTTTATTGACAATTCAATTTAAGGAAATTACAATAAAATCAGAAAGTGTGAGCGATGGCTCACAGAAGTTGGAAATATATATAAGAAAAGAGGGGAATTATATGGCATACAATGGATTTGCAATTGATGAGTACCTGGATGCGGACGAGGTAACAAGAAAATTAGACGTTTTAAAAAGTAGTCCAGTGTATTCAGTCAAACCAGAGGAGTTAAAAAAGTATGAAGAAGAGTACTTTGAAAAAAAGTGCTCTAAATCAAAAGAAATGATTTCAGAAGCAAAAAATGTAATTCCAGGTGGAGTACAGCATAATTTAGCATTTAATTATCCTTTCCCTATTGTAATTACAAAAGCAGATGGCGCTAAACTTTACGACATAGATGGAAATGAATATTATGATCTGCTTCAGGCAGGTGGACCTACTGTCTTAGGTTCAAATCCAAAAGTGGTCAGGGATCAGGTTATAGAATTATTAAATACCTGTGGGCCTTCTACAGGTTTGTTTCATGAGTTTGAATATAAGTTAGCAAAGAAAATTTCGGATTCAGTGCCCTCTGTAGAAATGTTTCGTATGTTAGGATCTGGTACAGAAGCATGTATGGTGGCTGCTCGTATTGCCCGCTTGAAAACAGGTAAGAAAAACATATTAAAAATGGGTGGAGCGTATCATGGCTGGTCAGACCAGCTCGCCTATGGCATCCGGGTTCCTGGAACAAAGGGAATGCAGTCAAGAGGTGTTCCAAACTTTGTATTTAAACATACGGATGAATTTTTCCCTAATGATTTAAATGATTTAGAAAGAAAACTTAGAAAACATGAGTTAAATGGTGGAACTGCAGCTATTTTTATGGAGCCAGTTGGACCAGAGAGTGGGACAAGACCTTTATCAAAAGAATTTATAAGGGGTGTGGAAAAGTTAGCTCATCAGTATGGAGCGCTGTTAATATTTGATGAAGTAGTAACAGGATTTCGAATTGGTATGAGTGGAGCACAGGGATACTTTGGTGTAGATCCGGATTTAACTATTTTTGGAAAGGTTATAGCAGGAGGATATCCTGGCGCAGGAGGTGTAGGTGGTCATAAGGATTGTATGGCTCATCTTGGAGCAGGACTGGATTCTTCTGGTAAGAAAATAAAAAAGGCTCTTTGCGGAGGTACTCTTGCAGCTACACCAATTTCTTGTTGTGCAGGATACTATACCTTATGTGAAATTGAAAAACAAAATGCCTGTGAAAAAGCTGGTCGTATGGGAGACCGTTTAACAAAGGGGTTGCAGGAATCCATAAAGAAATACAATCTTCCTTTTGTTGCATTTAATCAGGGTTCCATTTGTCATCTTGATAATGCAGGAACAATGCATTTTGCTATTAATTGGGGCAAACTTTGGGAGGTCCCAAATATATTAAAGGAAACAGGAATTCGTCAAAAAGAAATGGAACACATTGGTGCTGCTTATATGGCCGAGGGATTAATTACTTTAGCTGGATCAAGGCTTTATACTTCAGCAGCTTATGATGAAGCAATGATTGATGATGTAATTTCCAGATTTGATAAGGTATTTTCAAAATGTGGAAAACTAGAACTCCCGGAATAGGAGGGAAATATGGCGTATACAGAAGATGAGGGTAAGGCACTCGTTGTAAAAGCAGGAAAAAAATTGGTGGAATCAGGTTTGATTGCCCGTACCTGGGGAAATATTTCAGCAAGAATATCAGATACACAATTTGTAATTACTCCAAGTGGCAAGGCATATGAAACTTTAACACCAGAGGATATTGTTACAGTAAATATTTCAGATTGTTCATATGAAAGTGATATTAAGCCTTCCAGTGAAAAAGGAGTTCATGCAGAAGCCTACAGACTTCGAAAGGATGTGAATTTTGTAATTCACACCCATCAGACCAATGCATCAGCCCTTAGTATTTTGGGAAGAACCATTGGAAATGTAGCTGGATATCTGGATGGAGCAGAAAAAATATTAGGACCATCCATCCCTTGTGCAGAATATGGATTATCCTCAACTAAGAAATTAAAAGAAAATGTGGCAGCTGCCATAGAAAGACATCCAGATTGCAACTCTGTGCTTATGAAATATCATGGTGCTATTTGTATGGGTAAGGATTATGATAATGCATTTTCCATTGCCTTTACATTAGAAAAGGTTTCTGATTTTAGATTCCGGGAAATGTGTAAGCTGGCAGTTGCACAAAATGAGGTGACTACAGCAAATCAGGAGGAGAATAAAAAAAGATTTTATAAGGTATTTGAAGAGGCTTTTGATCCAGATTATGAAAAGCGTCGTGCAATTTATGATTTAAAAGGAGTGAATTGTATTATTTATTCTCATACGCCATATGCAAAAATTATGGCATCAATGAGAACGGATATGAAACCATACATTGATGACTTGGCGCAAATTGCAGGAACTTCCATTCGATGTTTAAAGAAGGATACTACTTATGGCGAAATTGCAAAAGCATTAAAGGGAAGAAATGCCGTGCTGATAGAGGGAGTAGGAGCGCTTTGTGTTGGGGCAAATGAAGACGAGACTGAGGCAGTGTGTATGGTGCTGGAGAAAGGGGCTCAGGCAGCAGTGTTAGCTACAGAAGCAGGAAATGTTTCTCCTATAAGTACACTGAGTGCAAAGATAGAGCGAACAGTATATGTTGCGAAGTATTCAAAATTAAAATAAATATAGTAAGGGGTCACATATGCAAAAGAAACTGACGGAAGAGCAACAGCAGACAATTATGGATGTTGCTACAAAAGAGTTTGGTGAAAAGGGGTTAAATGGTGCCAATATTAATTATATAGCCAAATGTTCTAATGTCAGTGTGGGTGTGATTTATAAGTATTATAGTAACAAGGAAGAGTTGTTTTCTGCGTGTTTATCACGTAGTTTGTCTCATTTAAATAAAACGTTACAAGAGGCAGTAAAGGATGTAGGGGATATAGAAACTACTATGTCTTATTTAATTTCTGCGGCAATTACTTTTTCAAAAAAACATAAAAATGAAATTCGTATGTATCATTGGATTACTACGATATCAGGTGAAAAAGCAAAAGAATATGCAAGAGAAATTGAGACTGTTTCATCAAAATTATATAAGGAACTTATTTCAAAGGCGAAATCAGAAGGATTGGTGCATGGCGACATGGATCCGGGCGTTTTTGCCTTTTTTTTCGATAATCTTTTAATGATGCTGCACTTTTCCTATGGTTGTGATTATTATAATGAGAGATTTCGAATTTATATGGGAGAGGATGTGGAGGATAAAGATGAATACGTAAAAGAACAGCTGGTCCTTTTTTTGAAACGAGGGTTGAAGATGAAAATGTAGTGCGGGAAGAAGGGATGTTATGGAATATATTTTGACATATGATATTGGGACGACGGGAGTAAAAACCTGTTTGTTTCAGGTGGACGAACAAATAAAACTTATTGCAGGAGCAACATCAGGCTATCATCTGTATATGATGGAAAATGGAGGGGCTGAACAGGATGAAACAGAATGGTGGAGTTCTATGTGTATCTCTACGAAAAAGGTATTAGAAAGTACGGGAGTTTCACCAGAAAAGATTTCGGGAATTTCTTTTTGTTCTCAGATGCAGGGACTGGTTTTAGTAGATAAAAAGGGGGTGCCTGTGCATCGCCCAATGAGTTATATGGATCAGCGCGCAACATGTGAATTAAAAGAGGGGATTGCCTATGGTCCTCAGATTGCAGGAGCAAATATATACAAACTATTAGTCAGTCTGAAAATTACTGGTGCCGTATCCAGTTCTGTGAAAGATCCCATGTGGAAGTATAAATGGATAGAAAAAAATGAACCAGAAAATTTTAAGCGGGCATATAAATGGCTGGATGTAAAAGAATATATTATTTCACGCTGTACAGGTGAATTCGTTATGACAGAGGATACGGCTTATTCCACACTTTTATATGATACGAATAAAAAGGAATGGTCAAATCGTTTATGTGAAATGTTTGGTATACAAAGGGACCACCTTCCCAGAATTATTGATACTACGGATGTGGTTGGACCGCTTTTGGCAAAGCCGGCAAAAGAACTTGGACTGGTGCCTGAAATCCCCGTGTTCGGCGGAGGTGGAGATGCTACTTTAATAGGAATAGGTACTGGCTGTGTAAAGGTAGGTCAGACGCATATTTATAGTGGTACTTCTGGCTGGGTTTCTACCATAGTAGATCATCAGATGGTGGATACTTCGGCAATGATTGCTGCAATTGTGGGAGCACAAAAGGGGCGTTACAATTACTTTGCAGAAATGGAAACGGCGGGAAAATGTTTAGAGTGGGTGAAGGATCACCTGGCTTTAGATGAAATAGATGTGTACTTAGAGAAAAAAGATATTACCCAGGATACAAGAATGGGAATGGAAAAAGTATGCAGGAGTCTTTATGAATATATGACGGAGGTGGTGAAGCGGGCAAAACCTGGATCAGGAGGAGTGATTTTTACGCCCTGGCTTCATGGGAATCGGTGCCCTTTCGAGGATAACCATGCGGCAGGAATGTTTTTTAATATTGGATTAACAACAGGAAAAACAGAACTGATTCGTGCCGTTTTAGAAGGAATCTGTTATCACATGCGATGGATGTTAGAGTGTCAGGATAAGAAGATTCACACTTCAGATACCATACGATTTTGTGGAGGAGGTGCCTTATCCGATGTAACAAGTCAAATTTTAGCAGATGTGATTGGACGCAAAATTGAAGTGGTAGAAAATCCTCAAAATGTAGGTGCTATAGGTGCAGCGGCAACGGCAGCAGTGGGATGTCATTTAATTGAGTCAATGGATTGCCTGGGGAAATTTATTCCTGTGGAAAAAACCTTTTATCCTATAGCTGAAAATAAAGAAATCTATGATGAAATATATGAAGTGTTTAAAGCGTTATATCCTGCAAATAAAAAGAACTTCAATTTAATCAATAGTAGTAAGGCAGTAAGCTAGGAGGAAAATTATGGAAAATGAGAAGAAAAAAGAAGCTCTAAGGGCAGTAAAATTTGGTCTGTTTTCAATTTCAGCAGGAGTAATTGAAATTGTACTTTATACCTTATTTGAATCATTGACAAATTGGCCTTATTGGCCATGCTATTTAATTGCTTTGGTGGCCTCAGTAATTTGGAATTTTACTTTGAACCGTCAATTTACATTTCAGTCTGCCAATAACGTACCCATAGCAATGTTAAAGGTGGCATGTTTTTATGCAGTCTTTACGCCGACAACGACTATTCTGGGTAATTATCTGGCTGAGGATTTAATGTGGAATGGCTATCTGGTTACGGTTTTAAATATGTTATGTAACTTTGTAACTGAGTTTTTATATGATCGTTTTTTTGTCTTTGGTAAGTCAATTGATACTAATGAAAGAGCAAGAAAAAATGCCCAGTCATAATACGTATGGATTGAAATGAAAAAAATGTCTTCTGAGCCTTAGAATTTAGTGGCGTTTCGGTGGTTTTTATGTATAATGAATTTGGCGTAAAAAATAACCGAAACAGTAGGTATTGAGGAAAAAAATTGGAAGACAAGATTATTATTGAACTTAAGAATATTAAGAAGTCCTATGACGGTGAAACAACTGTTATCAGCGACATTAATTTAAAAATCAAAAAAGGCGAGTTTGTAACTTTACTTGGCCCTTCAGGATGCGGAAAAACCACCCTTCTGCGAATGATTGGTGGTTTTGAAGTTCCTACAGGTGGAGAGATTCTTTTACATGGAGAAGATATTGCAACTTTGCCTCCGAATGAGCGTCCCGTAAATACGGTATTCCAAAAGTACGCGCTCTTTCCCCATATGAATGTATATGAAAATATTGCCTTTGGATTAAAGCTGAAAAAACTGCCAAAGGAAGAAGTGCAAAAAAAAGTGAAACGGGCGTTAGAGGTAGTTGATTTAGAAGGCTTTGAAAAGCGAAAAATCAATACCCTCTCTGGTGGCCAACAGCAGCGTATTGCCATAGCAAGAGCCATTGTAAATGAGCCTGAGATCTTATTATTAGATGAGCCCCTTGGAGCACTTGATTATAAGATGCGTCGTGAGATGCAGTTGGAATTAAAGCTGATGCATGAGGAATTGGGTATCACCTTTATTTTTGTTACCCATGATCAGGAAGAAGCGCTAACGATGTCAGATCGAATTGTAGTACTTTCCCGTGGTCATATTCAACAGGTGGGAAGACCGGAAGATATTTACAGTATTCCAAGAAATGCTTTTGTTGCGGATTTCATTGGAGAAAGTAATATCTTTCATGGAAAGATGTCAGGATATAAAACAGTAGAATTTTTAGAAGATGAATTTTCATGTGAAGATGGTTATCCTGCAGGAACAGAAGTGGAAGTTGTAATTCGACCTGAGGGACTGACTCCCTGTTCTTATGAAGAAGGAAAAATTAAGGGAGAAGTAATTTCCTGTGTATTTAAAGGAACTTATTATGAAACTACAGTGCTTTATGAAGATCAAAAAAGTGAGGTAGTCGTTTATAGTAAAAAGCGCATGGAAGTGGGGGCAAAGGCTGGACTTTTAGTGGAACCGGAAGACATTCACGTTATGCTTTATGACACCCATAAAAATCATTTTGTGGTGGAAAAAGACGGCAGTATGTACGATGCCTATTTTTCTCCTTCAGATGCAAAATTATCTGATGATGCAGAAGAAGGCTGTGTGAAAGGAAATATTGTTTCCATTATTTATAAAGGAGATCACTATAGCTATACCGTTGTAAGTGAAGAAAATAAAAATTACTTTGTAAATGATGAGTACTTATGGAACACAGGAGATATGGTATCCATTATTATTCCAGAGGAAAAGATTGAATATAACTTGTTAAAGGAGGAAGCGTAAGGTGAAATTTCCAGGTAGAAGATTAAGCATTCCTTATGCTCTCTTTTTACTTTTTTTTGTAGTGTTGCCACTGGTTATTGTATTTTATTATGCCTTTACAGATGGAAGTGGTCAGTTTACCCTGGAGAATTTTTTGAACTTTTTCCAGAACCCAAAAACCATGGGAACCTTAGTGTATAGCTTGGTGATTGCCATTTTAACTACACTATTAGCCTTGGTTTTGGCCTATCCAACGGCTTATATTCTGGCTATGGGCTATGTGAAAAATCCAAGACTTTTACTTGTGATATTTATCACACCAATGTGGATTAACTCTGTGCTTCGTTTAACAGCGTTAAAAGAGATTTTGTCTGCAATCGAGGGGAATATTGCCTATTATCCATTCATAAATACCATATTAGGTATGACCTATGATTTTTTACCTTTTATGATTTTACCAATCTACAATTCCATCACAAAAATCGATGTGTCCTTAAAAGAAGCTGCACTGGATTTAGGAGCTTCTAATAGAAGTGTTCTTTGGAAGGTGATGATTCCTCTTAGTATGCCTGGAATCATTAGTGGTATTACCATGGTATTTTTACCAGCTATGACAAACTATGTAGTATTGGATTTAATGTACAACTCTACCTATATTATGGGAAGCTTAATAGGAAGCTATTTCAATGCTTACGATTGGAACAGGGGAGCTATGGTTTCTGCTGTATTGCTGTTGTCCATTGCCTTATTATCATTCTCTGAAAAGCCAGAGAGAAAAGAAAAGGTTAAGGTAGGAGGTGTGAGCGAATGAGAAAAATAGTGAGTCGTCTTTGGCTACTAATTGTTTTTGCATTTTTATATGCACCGATTATCATTTTAACGGTTTATAGTTTCACAAAGTCTACCATGATTGGACGAATTCGAGGATTCTCTTTTGAAAACTATATAACGCTATTTACAACAGAAGAATTATCTCAAATGATTTTGGGAACAATTATTTTGGCTGTAGTGGTATCTTTACTATCTACCTTAATGGGGACAGCAGGAGCCATTGGAGCTTTTT
>JAIKXK010000376.1 GCA_024684155.1 Lachnospiraceae bacterium
TGCAATCGACGCAGTAAGACAGCTTTCTAAGGATGTTGGAATTCCAGAGAAGAATGACAAGATCAAGGAAGAAGACTTAGACGTACTCGCAAAAGATGCCTTCGCAGACGCATGCTGCCCAGGAAACCCACGCGATACTAATGTAGAAGAACTCAAAGAGTTATATAGGAAAATCATGTGAGAAAAAGCAACCACGGCCAAAAGGCAGTTTCACAGTAAAAAATAAAAGAAGCAGACGGGGAAACGCAAGTTTTCCCAGTCTGCTTCTTTTGTTTTTTGAGAGGCCACTGCCGTGGCAGTGGCCCAGCGAAAAGACATGAGCATGAAGCGACAGCGGAATGCGAATGAGTTTCGCTGCTGTGAAACTTGTGTAGTGGGACACATTTGGGTCACTGCCGCGGCAGTGGCCCAGCGAAAAGACATGAGCATGAAGCGACAGCGGAATGCGAATGAGTTTCGCTGCTGTGAAACTAAAGTAGTGGGACACATTTTGGCCACTGCCGTGGCAGTGGCCCAGCGAAAAGATATGAGCATGAAGCGACAGCGGAATGCGAATGAGTTTCGCTGCTGTGAAACGTAAGTTTCCCGGAAAAAATAAAACATGGCAGGTCGGAAAACGCAAGTTTTCCGGTACTGCCATTTTTGTTTTTGTGATAACACTGCTTTGCAGTGTTATCGGTCTCCGTTTGTTTATTTGAGCAGCCACTGCCGTGGCAGTGGCCCAGCGAAAAGACATGAGCATGAAGCGATAGCGGAATGCGAATGAGTTTCGCTGCTGTGAAACTCCTACTAACACCCCTTCAACTCCTCATAAATCCTAGCCACAGGCAGGCCTACAACATTATTATAGTCGCCGTCGATTTTCTTCACATGAATGGCAAAGTCGCCCTGTATACCGTAAGCGCCGGCTTTATCAAAAGGATCTTTTGAATCAATGTAGGAGCGAATTTCATCATCGCTGATATCATAAAAAGTAACAAGAGTCTTTTCATAAAACATTTTAAAAGAATTCTTTTTAGATTTCTCCTCATTACCAGTGCCTTCACAATTAGCAAGACAAACGCCTGTTATTACTTCATGAGTTTTACCTGAAAGCATCTTTAAGATTCTAAAAGCATCATCGTAATCCTTAGGTTTTCCGAGTATTTCACCATTATAAACTACTATTGTATCTGCCCCTATTACAAGGGCTTTTTCATTAGAAAATTTATTGACAATTTCAAAAGCCTTTGCAGTTGCAAGGTTCATAACTATTTCTTCAGGAGAAGAGCCAATTTGTATCTCTTCATTAACAGCAGGAACTATATCAAAAGATTCAAAAATCTTAGAGAGAAGTTCTTTTCTTCTTGGTGATTTAGAAGCAAGAATTATTTTGTAATTCGTAAGATATTTTATAATAACCATAATAAATCCTTTCAAAAAATATATCTTTTAATTAGATGACCCTATTAACCAACAAACTATTCAACATAATTATATATGCAAAGCCTGTAATTGTCACGGTTATTGTTGATTCTACATAGTAGTGAATTTGCAAAAATCATACGACTTTTTGTTGGATTCTTGCAAAATCGACACGACTTTTATCAAATAACTTGCAAAATTGACACGACTTTTGGTATAATAGTTGCAAAAATAACACGACTTTTATTGAAATATGGAAAAAAAGGACACGATTTAGGAGGTGCCTATGTATAGAGAAATTACCCAAAAACTCTTGAAATGGAAGGATAGCAAGAGAAGAAAACCTTTATTATTAACAGGTGTAAGGCAATGTGGAAAAACCTATATAGTAAAAAAGTTTGGTGAGAAAGAATTTGAAAAACTTGTTTATGTGAACTTTGAAGCCAATTCGAATTATGGAGCTATATTTGATTATGATTTTGATGTGAAGAGAATAATTTCAGAGTTGGAAAGGGTTAAAAAAGAAAAGATTCAGCAAGGTAAAACTCTTTTATTTTTTGATGAAATACAAGAATGCCCTAAGGCGATTACGGCATTGAAATATTTTTGCGAAGAGATGAAAGAACTGCATATTATATGTGCCGGATCCTTATTAGGAGTTGCCATAAAGAGGGACAGCATATCATTTCCTGTGGGAAAAGTAAACAGGATGCAGCTTTATCCTATGAACTTTAAAGAATTTTTAATAGCAAATAACGAGGAAGGTCTAATAGAAACATTTAGAGATTGGCCTATAGACAGAGCTATTCCGGAAATCTATTCAGAAAAATTAAAGAAGTATCTTAAAGATTTTTATATAGTTGGTGGAATGCCTGAAGCAGTGCAGACATGGATAGATACAGGAGACTATAATGAAGTTGATGAAATATTAAACGAAATAGTAAAGGATTATGGGGATGATTTTTCTAAGCATGCACCAATAAGTGAAGTCCCTAAAATACGTTGGATTTGGGATTCTGTTCCAGTGCAGCTGGCAAAAGAAAATAATAAATTTATTTTTTCTCATGTTAAGGCCGGTAAACGTTCATCAGAGCTTGAAAATGCTTTGCAATGGTTAAAGGATGCAGGACTTATTTCTATTATTGAATTAGTCGAAAAACCTGAGGTTCCGTTGACTTCAGAAGCAGATAAAACCTATTTTAAAGTATATCTTTCAGATGTTGGATTGCTTAGAGTAAGGGCAAATATAAGTGCAGAAACCATTATTGAAGAGACGGCTCTTTATATAAAATTTAAAGGGGCTTTCGTTGAAAATTATGTATATAATGAGTTGGTAACTCTTGATAAAATGCCATACTTTTGGCGTTCCGGAAATAAAGCTGAAGTAGATTTTATCTATGAAGATAAGAATAATATTATACCGGTTGAAGTTAAATCAGCTGAAAATACTCAGGCTAAAAGCTACAGACAGTTTTGCAAAAAATATAATTCTAAAAAAGGATATAAGCTGTCATTGAAAAATATAGCGACTAATGAGACAGAAGGGACAGAGACTATTAGTTTGCCTTTATATTTAACTTGGAATATCGACAAATATTAGACATTTTTTCATGTTACGATTTAGGGTAATTTGTAAATGAAATCAAAAATACCAAACTGTATGTAGCTTAGATTGGAGGCAGATTATGGAAAGAGAATTATTAACTAAAAGTATGTATAAGAGCATAAGAAAATTTATGGCGATAGTTCTTGCTATGGCGCTTATTATTCCAGGTCTTTGTGGGCTTATGGTAACTAGAGTAGAGGCAAAGGGAAGCTCTACAGAAGAGATTGATTTTTCCTTTGAGGGAGCAGCCTATTCAGCCACAGACAGCGCTATAAATATAGGTGGCACCAAGTATTATCAGGTATCTCAAATGGTGTCCGGACAGAATTATATGTTTGGATGCAAGAGAGATGATGGAAGTAATGTGGTAGATATATTAAAAGCACTTGGTGGCGGCAGAAATTATAATACCTTTACCTATAGTGCTTCAGGTTCCGGTGGAAGCGGAAGCACCTCTAAATCTTCATTTGCAGTAGATGGATATACTCTTACATTTACAGAAAATGGAATAAGCTTAAGTGGTTCATCAAAGAAAACCAGCTCAGAAAGCAGTGAAGAAGAAACTGCGGACGATACAGAAACTGCGTCTTCATCTGCTGTTCTTACAGATACAGAGGCTACAGATCCCGTTATATTTTTATGGTTTTATGAGAATGGACATTTATCATATTTAAATGGTGAGACATACTATTACCTTACTTTCAAAGATAACAAATACAGCTGTACTTCTAATGAAGAGGAGGCTGTTAATGTTAATCTTTATACCTGTGGTGACACCAAAAATCTTGCTATTACAAAGCAGCCTGAGGCAGTAAAATACGTTACTGCAGGTAGTGGATATGCGGCTCCGGTATTTACTGCTTATTTGGATACAACAGTAAATATAAAAAGTCTTAAATGGTACGTGGACGGTGAAGCTGCAGATAGTTTAGATGTAATTATCAGTGAAATTAAAAGTAGAGACGGAGTAAAGGATGGTGGCGAAGACACTGTAAAAGTTGATTTTACAGCCAGTTCACTTAAAGAAAAAAGCGCCGGTCTTTA
>JAIKXK010000030.1 GCA_024684155.1 Lachnospiraceae bacterium
GGAAGAAAATGTCTATTCTGTTATGGATTTAATCCGGGCAGATAATAAGCTTGTGGTAGCTGATGAAAACTTAAGTTCATCTGCCCATCAGCTTCGTATGGAGTTACCTTCTAATGTGACAAAAGAGGATGTTACTATTACAGAAACAGCTCTTTATAAAAGTATTACCATTTCCATTGCAGGGGTGGATAATAACTATGTTTATAGTTATCCTCTTGTAGGAAGCAGTGATCATATTGCAGATTTTACTTTTGACTATGCCGGTGGAAATGGTGTATTTGAAATTGTGACAGATGCAGTGTATGTTTTAAACGTTACTTTTGAAGGTCAGTACCTCTATTTGGATTTTGCGGATCCTCATGAAGTCTATGATGCTATTGTAGTGGTAGATGCAGGACATGGTGGAAAAGATGGGGGCTGTAGCAATGGTGATGTATTAGAAAAGGATATAAATCTTGCTATTTCTGAAAAATTAAAGAGTATTTTTTCAGATAGCGAGTATAATGTAGGAGTATATTTTACAAGAGAAAAAGATTTTAATCCTACTTATAGCAGCCGTGTGGGATTGGCAAATGATTTGAATGCAGATTTGTTTTTAAGTATACATATTAATTCTACTTCCAGTGGACGTACATCTAAAATTAATGGTACAGAAGTGATGTATCGATCTTCGGATTCCAGTGGATTAAGCAAGGCATTTGCTCAGAATTGCTTAGATTCTATGCTTTCTGCTTTAGGAAGTAATAGTAAAGGCTTAGTGGCCGGTGATGAGATTTATATTATCCGCACCTCTAATGTGCCGGTGGCTTTAGCAGAAGTTGGATTTATTACGAATAAAGAAGAATTAGAAAAAATGGTGTCAGAGGAGTATCAACAAACTGCAGCTCAGTCTTTATATGATGCGATTATTAATACGTTGAAAGAGAATGGAAAACTATGAGAAAAATAATATTTGCGACAGGGAATAAAAATAAGGCAAAAGAAATTCATGAAATTTTAAAGGATTTAGACTTTGAAATTCAAACTATGAAAGAAGCAGGGATTGATATTGATATAGTAGAAGATGGAAAGACTTTTTCTGAAAACTCTATGATTAAGGCAAAAAGTGTTTATGATGCCCTTCCTGAAAATTTAAAAGGCCAGGTTTATGTTATGGCAGATGATTCGGGACTTTCTATTGATTATTTAAATGGAGAACCAGGAATTTATTCTGCTCGTTATATGGGAGAAGATACTTCCTATGATGTAAAAAACAAAAATTTAATTGAACGACTTGAAGGTGTGGAAAAAGCAGATCGTAGCGCCCGATTTGTCTGTGCTATTTCCTGTATCTTTCCAGATGGAACAAAAAAGAGTGTAGAAGGTACCATAGAAGGCTATATTGGATGGGAGATGGCTGGAGAAAATGGATTTGGCTACGACCCTATTTTTTATGTAGATGAATATGGCTGTTCTACAGCTCAAATGACACCAGAACAAAAGAATGCCATTAGCCACAGAGGAAAGGCATTAAGAGCGATGAGAGAGGAATTGAAGAAAAATGAAAATATTAGTAGTTAGTGATACCCATTCTTCCCTTCGTAATTTTATGAGAGCTGTAGATATAGAACAACCTGATAAGATTTTTCATTTAGGAGATGCCCAGGGGAAAGAGCGAGAAATGCAGACCATTGCAGGTGTTCCGGTTACTATTGTAAAAGGAAATTGTGATAATGATATTTCTTTACCGAGAGATCTGGTAGAGGAGGTAGGAAGTCATAGAGCATTTTTGACGCATGGCCATGATTATGGTGTGGGTTCAAACCTTTATGATTTGGATCGCATTATTGATGCTGCCAAGGAAAAAGACTGCGATATGATCTTTTTTGGACATACCCACATACCAATTTTAGAATTAGGGTACAAGGGAATGACAATTATGAATCCGGGGAGCCTGACCTCACCACGTCAGAAAAGTGGAAAATATACATATGGAATTTTAAATATTTTTGAAAATGGTGAAGTGGAAAGTGCTCTGAAGGCGCTAAAATAAAGGAAAAATCGGGTGAAAAAATTTTTTAAAAAAAGTTTAAAAAAAGTGTTGACAAAGTAGTAACCCTGCCATATAATATATCTTGCGTTTGCGGAAAACAAACAACACAGACGTCAGTCAAATCGGGGTGTGGCTCAGCTTGGCTAGAGCACCTGGTTTGGGACCAGGGGGTCGCAGGTTCGAATCCTGTCACCCCGATGTTAAAAAAATTACCTTTTAAAGTTTGATTTTGCGGGTGTAGTTCAATGGTAGAACACCAGCCTTCCAAGCTGGATACGTGGGTTCGATTCCCATCACCCGCTTTTCCTATGTGAAAATTCACTGGAGGAATGAGTGT
>JAIKXK010000083.1 GCA_024684155.1 Lachnospiraceae bacterium
AGTTTGGTATGACTCCTTACTTATATTCAAACGGTGTTAAGTTCTTAAATGATGATATGACAGAAGTAAATGTAGCAGACAATGCTCAGCTTGCTGAAGCTCTTACATTCTACACAGACTTAACAACTAAGTATGGTGTAACTCCTTCTGTAGAACAGGATACAGCACTTGGTGGATACCAGAGATGGTTAGATGGCCAGATTGGTTTCTATGCATGTGGTACATGGGATATTGCAGCATTCATGGATGAAAGCACCTTCCCTTATGGTTGGGATCTTTGCGGATGGCCTGTAGGACCTAGTGGAGATGGAAAGAGCCACACATGGATGGGATCTGTAGGATACGCAGTATCTTCTCAGACAGAATATCCTGAACTTGCAGCAGCTCTTATTGCAGCACTTTCAACAGATGAAGAAGGACAGAAGGCAGTTTCTGGTATTACAACAGGAGAATCTATCCAGTTACCTAACATCACAGACTTAGCTTATGGTGAATTCTTAACTGCAGTACAGAACGGAGAGCTTCCTTTCCCTTCAAACGTAAGTATCTTATTCAACTACTTTGATGGTACAGATAAGTACGAAGCAGCATTACAGGAAACAGATTACACTTATAATGCAGAATGGTATGCTCCTTTCTGGGAAGGTGTAACAAACATCCAGACAGGTGATACAACTGTAGAAGAATTCTTACAGGAAGTACAGCCTGAGATGCAGGATGCATTAGACAACGCTATCGAACTTCAGAATTCAGCAACAAACTAATTCTTAAATCTTTTACTTACTATAAATACAATTTCATTTGGGCCCCTCTGAGGAGAGGGGCTCGAATATTCTAAAAATGAAAAAGGGAGTTAGAAATGGAGAAAACCAAAGTAAAAGTTCAAATGTCAGAGATGGCAAAAAGGGAAGAGCGATGGGCGTGGTTGTTTATTGCTGCACCATTTATCGGATTCCTATGTTTTATGGCCTACCCGATTGTATTTGCGGTAGTGGCAAGTATGAGCCGTTGGACAGGTATTAATTCCCTTCTCGGCAATATGGTAGGACTTCGAAACTATATCGAAATCTTGCAGGACAAGAATTTCTGGACGGCAATGCTCAATACCGTTATTTATATGATCGGTATTCCCATTGGTATGATTTTAGGTGGCGCAATCGCTATGGGATTGAATCGTAAAATCCCTATGAAAAGAGCCTTAACCACAATGTACTATGTACCAGTTGTATCTTCACTGGTTGCAGTATCTATTTTGTGGGCATGGGTATTTAACTATGATTATGGTTTGCTTAATACAATTTATAAATTCTTAACTGGTAATCATGGACCTAACTGGTTAGGAGACGAAACCATGGTAAAAGTTGCCATGATTATCTTCATGACCTGGAAGGGCTTAGGAACATCTATTATTCTTTATTTGGCAGGTCTACAAAATATTCCTAGAGATTATTATGAAGCTGCTGAAATTGATGGTGCAAATGGATGGCAGAAGTTAAGAAATATTACAGTACCTTTACTTTCACCAGTTACCTTCTATATTTTAATCACCTCACTTATTGGTGGTTTCCAGGTATTCGTAGAAGTTCAGGTTATGGTTCCTGCCGGTGGTAAGAACTACAGTGCAGCAACGGTTGTATTCTATTTGTATGAAAAAGCATTCGAACATGGACAATTAGGATACGGTAGTGCAATCGCAGTAATTTTGGCAATTATCATCTTTATCATTACGGCCTTGAATTTCTGGGGCCAGGATAAATGGGTTAAAACAATAGATTAAGGGGGTGAAGGTGTTGAGTAAAACTAAAATTAAAGCAAACAGCAAAGATTATCAAACCGCAAAAGTTGTCACCCCAAGAGAACGTTTCATTAATATTGTAGTATTTGTATTATTGTTACTTCTCGCAGTAGTAATGGTGTTCCCACTTATTTATATGGTAGCAACATCATTTATGACAAAGAATCAGATTTTGTCAGGTAGTTTAACATTATTCCCAGATCCAATCTTGATTGGTAAGTATTCGGAAGTGTTAAACAAGGCCAACTTTATTAGTGGTATTTTTAATACAATCAAAGTAGAAATCCCAGTACTTATTATTGGTGGTTTCACATCTTCTTTAGCAGCATTCGCATTTGCAAAGATGAACTTCAGAGGAAAGAATATGCTATTCTTGGCATTACTTGCCACAATCATGATTCCTTTCGCAGTAGTTATGATTCCTCAGTATGTACTGTTCTCAAAATTGGGATGGACAAACTCATTGCTTCCACTGATTATTCCTGGATGCTTTGGTAATGTTGGTATGATCTTCTTCTTGAGACAGAATTTGTACAGTATTCCATCAGATCTTATGGATGCAGCAAAGCTTGATGGTTGTAACTACTTTACAACTTATTTAAGAGTATTTTTACCTTTGATGAAGGGTGCATTGGGAACCCAGTTAATGTTATGGTTCATGGGTATTTGGAATGATTACCTTGCTCCAACTATCTTCCTTCGTAGTGAGGAAACATGGACATTACAGGTAGTAATCCGATCCTTTAACTCGTATTACGCGATACAAAGTGACTACGCCCTGATTATGGCGGCGTCGGTAATAGCAATGATTCCTACATTATTACTATTCTTTATATTCCAGAGAGTTATTATTGAATCTATCGCTATCAGTGGTATTAAATAATTTTTATGTCTGTTATAATGAACGGGCGGGTAAAATCCCGCTCGTTTGTTATATAAATACTAGCAGAAGTGGAAAGCGCAGGAGGAAAAAGTATGTTTACCTATGACAACCCAGTAATTCGATTTTTAAATAAGGTTGCAGATCTTTTAATTTTAAATATATTGTTTATCATATGTTGTCTTCCAATTTTTACCATTGGAGCATCTATCAGTGCATTGTACTCTGTAAGTTTACGTTCCGTTCGTTACGGTGACGGATATGTTTGGAAAAATTTCTTCGGCGCATTTAAAGAGAATTTTAAACAATCTACCATAGCATGGCTTATTATGTTTGTGGTTTTAGTTCTGTTATTTTTAGATATCAGATTCTGGCAGCAAATTGATATGGGAAGCATAAATTCTATTATGCTTGGTGTTTCCTATGTAATCCTATTTTTGTGGATTTGTTTTGAAACATGGTTATTCCCGGTAATCGCTAAGATGAAGGATGGATTATCTATGCAGTTTAAAAACGCTGCAAAGATGACCATAGGTTATTTAATTCCTTATACCTTAGTTTGTGCATTAATTAAATTTGTTTTGTTGTATATCTCTTATGTAAACTTGCCTATGTTAATGGTAATGTTTATGATTGGTTTTTCCACTGAAGCTTATATTTGTTCCTTCTTTATTTACAAGGTATTTTCAAAGCATATCGAAGAAGAATCTCTAGGATATGATGATTTACTTTATAAATATGAGAAAGAGGAGGAGGAAAGTAAAGAGGAAAACTAAATTGGAAAACTTAATCGAATCTTTTCGTTTAAACGATGTGACATTGAATGATTCGGAGATGAAAAAGGCCCGGGCAGGCGTTCTTTCCTTTATCAAGAAGATGGAACCTGATCGGGTCCTTTGTGTTTTTCGAAGAAATGCAGGTGTGTCGGACTTAGGTGCAGAGCCCTATGGTGGATGGGAACACTCCCTTATTGGAGGTCATGCACTAGGTCATTATTTTTCAGCTGCAGCTATGGCAGTAGCAGCATTTCAAGATAAGGAATTAGAAAAAGATTTAAACTATATAGTGACCTCCCTAAGAGAGGTTCAACGTTACTATGGAAATGGATTTTTATCAGCTGCAACCTGTGAAGATGGACATCGGGCAGAAGAACAGTTTGATATAGAAGAGGGTAAAAAAACAGGAAAAACCTGGGTGCCTTGGTATGCTCTTCATAAGGTATTACAAGGAGTTTTAGATATTTACCTTTATACAGGAAATAAGGAAGCATTTGAAATCAGTAAGGATTTAGGCAAGTGGGTTTGCAGAAGAAGTCTGTCCTGGAGTCCAGAAATAAGACAAAGGATTCTTAATACCGAATACGGTGGAATGAACGATGTGTTATTCCAGTTGTATGAACTAACAAAGGATGAGGACTATTTAAAAAGTGCAAAGGTATTTTGCGATGAACCTTTATATCAGCATCTATCTTATGATGAGAATGCCCTATGTGGAGTTCATGCGAATACAACCATACCAAAGTATTTGGGAGCTTTACATTTTTCTGAGAATGTAGAGGTTTGCAAGGCCTTTTATCATAGGGTAATATTCCATCAGACCTATCCAACAGGTGCTATTGGAGATATGGAGCATTTTCGAAATGATTCTATGCTAGATGCAGCTCGTAGCCAGTGCAATGGCGAAAGTTGCTGTACGTATAATATGATGAAAATGTCAAAAAATCTCTTTTGTATGACAGAGGATGAGGATTATTTAGATTATTATGAGAAGGCAATTTTTAATGCTAAAATGGGATCTGTAAATCACAATGGAGCTACTACCTATTTTAACCCAATGGCAACAGGTTTCTTTAAGTTTTTTGGAGAAGAAGAACCGGAGGATAATTTATTCTGGTGCTGTACAGGAACGGGTATGGAAGACTTTATGAAATTAACCGATGGTATTTATTTTCATAAAGACAATCATCTTTACATTACGCAGTATATTTCTTCAAGTCTAAATTGGAAAGAACAGGGAATTAAGGTTTCTTTAAAAGCAAATCTTAAGAATTCTGATGAAGTGGTAGTGTGTTTGGTTGCAAGGGAAGACAAAGAGATTGTGCTTCATTTTAGAAAACCGAAGTGGTCAGATACATTTTTGATTAATGGAAGTAAGGAAAATGAGATTTCAATTTCC
>JAIKXK010000086.1 GCA_024684155.1 Lachnospiraceae bacterium
GGTCTGCTTTGCCTTTTCTACCACTTCCTCCATATCCTTTTTACCGGCTACGGTGGCGTTAATCTGAGTAAACTCAGACTTTGTAGTATTGGCAATCACTTTTGCCAGGGTGGTCTTTCCCGTTCCCGGAGGTCCATAGAAAATAACTGAGCTTATTTTATCTGCCTTGATAGCACGATATAATAACTTGTCTTTTCCAATAATATGTTCCTGTCCCACTACCTCTTCTAAAGTGGTAGGTCTTAAACGAGAAGCCAAAGGTGAATCCTTTTTTTGGTTTTCCGCCCGCATATATTCAAATATATCCATAGGCTTTCCTTCCTGTCATAGCACCGATTATTATAATAAAAAAAAATAGAGGATTTTTCAAGAATCGGAACTACCAATTCATAAGAAAAATCCTCCATATTTATTAGTAATTATTTTTATTCGTGAATGTTGGCTAATCTCGCTGCATTTTCACGTAATGAATTTACCATTTCGTCAACTGATTCTACAATGGTTTCATTCTTTTCTGTTGAAGCTAAGGTCTCAGTTGCATGGGCAGATACCTCTTCAGAAACTGCCGATACGGTAGAAATACTATCAATAATGGTAGCATTTGCCTGCTGTAATTGTGATACCACTTCAGAAAGTGCACGACTCTTTTCATCCGCTTCCTTTGTACTTTCTGCAATTCGATCAAAGGATGCTGCTGCCGAATCCGCACATTCATTTTGTAATTGATTTGATTCCATTAGTGCATTGATGGCTGCCACTACATCTTCTAAGGTATTTGCTACATCATTAATCAATGTAGTAATATCTCCAGTGGCCTGGGAGGTCTGTTCTGCAAGCTGTGAAATCTCATCTGCAACTACAGCAAAGCCTTTTCCTGCTTCTCCTGCACGGGCAGCTTCAATGGACGCATTTAACGCTAAAAGCGAAGTTTGTTTTGCCACATTATTAATTAGAGAAGTAATATCATGCATTTGACTGGTATGCTTTTCCAAGTCTTCCAACTCTAAAACCACCTTATCTCCTGCATGCTTTGAGTCTGCCACCCGGCTTAGTAACAGATTAATCTTATCCTGACCATCACTTACTTCATTTGAAACGCTCTGCATATCTTCTGCAATCACATCTGAAACCGCCTTTACCTCATCTGCATTCTTTTCAATATCCGATGTCATCTCTAACTGTTCCTGTACGGTTTCTGCTGTATCTCCAGCTCCCTTAGTCACTTCCTGCATGGCATTTTTTGTTTCCGAAGTCGACTCTGCTAAATCATCTACCGAAGCTAAAATTTCTTCCACAGACTCGTTTAACTTTTGCACAGTTTCAATAATCACTGCATTTTGTTCACTGGCTTCTTCCTTTTGAACTTCAATGGAATTCACTTTTTCTTCACTGTTTACTTTCAGTCCCTTTCCCACGTTATAAAGGAAAATAGAAAGTACAAGCATGGATAATACCTGAATCTCATCCATAGGAAGTTCTTGATCCGAAAATCCATCCATTCCCTTTCGAACCACATCTATCACATTAAAGAGAACAACACCTGCACATAAAATTACGGTAAACCTTTGATTTGAATAAATAACCGTCAGTACCATGACTAATACTGCATACACATAAATCAATGGATTCGCTGCCGTCAAAAGTACATAGGCATACATAATTTCAAATCCAATACAGCCAATAAATTTCAGCTTATCCGACTCTGGATTCATTCGATTCATAACGATTTCTGCTGCTATGGTTAGTATTAGAATAACTGCTAATATGGCAAAATACCCAACAGTTCTTGATCCCTTTACTACCTCTAAAAAATAGGCCAAAAAAATGATTAATTGCATTGCAATGTGCAGTGTTGCAAATACTGCGTTGTTTCTAGCTGCTTCTGTAGTCTTCTTAAACATACTTCTCCCCCTTGGTTTCTGTTGTGATGTTCTTTTTAAGCTCTAGTCTTTCTTTTCTTTTCTCTATATAATTCTTTGTCTGCCATACTTACCCACTCTTCTAAAGTTTTCCCAGGAACATACTCTGCGTACCCCACGCTGGTTTCTAACACATATGGCTTAATATTTTCTGTATTCCATAATTCAAACTCTTTTTTAATTTCTTTTTTATATTCTTCCGCCTCTACATCATTTTCCATATAGCCGATAATTAAAAATTCGTCTCCACCATATCGAACTGTTAACATATTTTTATTATGAGTCAGTTTACGAATAATCTGACCACAGCCGATGAGGGCCTCATCTCCTACGGAATGACCAAAACTATCATTAATAGATTTAAATCGATCTAAGTCTAAAATAAATACATACAACCGATTACCTTCCGATATTCCACTTACATAAGAAGGGAAAAGTTGCTCAAGCACCTTTCTGTTTTGCACGCCTGTCAATCCATCGATCTGAACCTCTTCGTACATCTCCATCATATAAACCATGGATAAAGAAACTGCTGCCATCGGCCATATTCCAGGCATGCCTTCAAACATATTTGAAACAACAACGCCTATAAACGGCAATAGGTAAAAACGCAATAATCTCTCCAAAGATCGTTTTACATTTTTTTCTTTTACACAAATAAATGTTTTAAAGACATATAAAAACGATGCAACAAAATATCCTCCGCAGACTGCAAGCTGAAGCCAAAATAGAGGCCCTCTGTGATAAACGTTTTGTTCATCTACATAATAGACACATCCATTAAATACCGTAACA
>JAIKXK010000140.1 GCA_024684155.1 Lachnospiraceae bacterium
GTCCATGTCGTAGGATTTTTATAGACTTGGTATGGGTACGTGCTTCTAATGTGATACGCAATTACTTTTCCAGCCTTATTGACCTCTACACCGTCATGAATAGCATTTCCATTTTTCGCTTTTCCCTCAGTATAGTGGACTGATATTCCACTTGATGACATAGGTGTCGCTACTCGATCTGCTTCGATAATATTGAGTCTCAGTGCATAGGGTAGGAACTTTGTCCTTTCAACTTGTGTTTTCAATGCGAACACATCTCCACTTATAAGCCATGAGGTGAACGCTAACTGTTGTAATTCGTAAAAGTCATTGAGCCCGATTGCATCACATGCATTTTTATCTTCTGCCCATAGTGCAAATTCTGCTTTGACGTCCTTTTCCCATGCTTCTGCTTCTTCAGAAGTAATTCCTAGTACATCAATGTCTACCTTCGGGTTCAGTCTTAAACCTAGTCCAATGGTGTTCGTTCTGTTTGTTTTGATGGCTGATGTTGCAACCGGTGCGGACATATAGAGCATTCTTGCTCTTTGTCGCATTGTATAGTTGTTTGCATCTATATCTTCAACGGGACTCATAGACGTTGCTGTAAAGCCTTTCAATGACCTTTTCGTCTGAGAAGCTCCTGCATCTCCATATCCCATGTTTTTAACTTTCCCAATTTCGTTCAGTTTCTTCTTCACCGTCTCACCTCCTTTATTTTTTATTAAGGGCACTGCCCTATGTTTGGGGACGAGGGTAGCACCCTATGATAAAGCCTTACGGCAATACCACCATCGTTAGAAATCTCTCGGGATTACCGCCACTGCCTTTCTTGGTTTTTTTCCGGCTTCTAATCCCTCTAACTCAGAGATTTCACTCTCAAGTGCATTAATCATCGCTCTAATGTCCGATAGATTTGCTCTCGTTAATGATCTTGTCCCTAATGTATACGACTGAGCTCCGCCTAATATGCTTTCTTCTGCTGCGTAATACATATCGAGTCGCTCTTTTTTCTTTGCTATGCGCTCTGCTCTTGTAGCCATTACCAATCCTCCTGATATACACGTTTTTTCTGCTTTTTATACGTCTTTTTGGGCTGTTTTTTTACTACTTTTTCAGTAGTATTGTGCAAATTCTCGTATAAATGCTCATAATTTGGATTTAAGGCTGTTTCTGCAGCTAGTGCGTAGTTTCTACAATCTAGCGCTTCGTTTCTTTGGTGGCCTGGAAGCTTTTCCCATTGCCACTTTTTACCTTTTAGTGTCATTTTTTCTGATAAAAGTCCATTAAAATAGATGACATCGTATCCTTTTCCTTTCGGAAAATGGCAAAATCTTGCTCCTGCCTCTTGAACTTTCAAAGCACTCATTATTTTTGATTTCCCGGAATCAACTCCTAGTACATATAACCATGCTTTTCCAACTGTTCTCTCGATTCCTCTGTCATCCATTCGAACTATATCTACTTTTGATGGTGGTTTAGTATACGGGATTCCTTCTCCACCTTTACCCTTTATAGCAAATACTCTCTTTGTGATTCTCTTTGAACATTGCTCATACACTTCCTGCGTGTAATGACCTCCTGAATCCACGAAAGTTACGGATATTTTTACTGTTTTTCCGTTTGAATACTGCCATTCTTTATCAATTACTCTATCTAAGCGAGTCCATACGCTTTCATATTCACCACTGTCAGGCGCATCCGGTCTCCCTGGAATAACTCCTTTTTCAATTCCCCAGGTTTCCCCGTAGAATCCATGGCCGACAACTTCATATTCCAATCGATTGTCCTGCGTATCTACTCCGCACGTTAAGCACAATGCTCCGAGCGGTACTTCTGCATCATAGTCTTCGCATCGTTCTAGCATTTCATTGTCTACCGGTAATTCTCCTCTATCTTCCCAAAGTTGACCGAATAAAGTGTTGAATACCGTTTGTAGTTGAGACGGATCATCTTTCGCCTCTAAGAATTTTTGAATTATATATTCCCATTGAAGCCATGGCGATGAAAATCCGTTTATCCAAAAGGACCTAAATCCTTTGTTGATTGCTTCCGGGTTCTTCGCTACCCACTTCATTGGGAATTTTCTTACTTCGCTTTGTGTGTGTGAGCATCCGCATGCTGGGCATGCCCATTTCACATCCTTGACGATATATTGTTTCTTTGCTCCGACTTTTTCTGTCTCAAAATTGAAATGAATATTGTCAAATGTGATGAAACTGTATTCTCCACAATCCGGGCACTTGACCGACCAATACTCTTGAGTTCCTTTTTCGAAACTCTCAACTATAGGAGAGTCGCCTTTGACCGTGGGCGTGGAAACCTCCACGATTTTTGCATTATAAAAGCTCACCGTTCGTGCTTCTAATAAGCCACGTGGTGAGCCTTCCTTACCTGCCGACTTTGCCCATCGGTCAACTTCGTCTCCGAATACATATCTCGCTGGAGTCCCGGCTAGTGGACCCGGCGAGTTAGATCCCGTCATTGTAAGCATACCGCCTGGATATACTTTCTTAAAAATTGTATTATTTGAATCTCTCGACTTTGTATCAGATACTTTTCTTTTCAAATTTGGTGTATCTCTAATCATCGGAGAAATTCTTCGCTTTGAATAATCCTCTGCCATATCTTTCGATGGCATAACCAGCATTGCTGGTCCAGGATCCTCGTCGATGATGTAGCCTATCATATTTAATTCGGCTTCTGTTTTACCAACCTGCGAACTGGCTACAACTGCTATATTCCTAACTTTATCATCACTAAAGGCATTCATGATTTCTTTTAGGTAAGGTGTCCTTGATGTTTTCCACCTACCCGGAATAGCACTGTTTTCAGAAGATAACCTCCTGTGTTTGTCTGCCCATTGTGAAACTGTAAGGTTTTCCGGCGCTTTGAAATAAAAGCACACGTCTTTGAATACGTTTTGTAAAGCGTCTTTTTTCTTTTTGCTACTCTTCTTTTTCATTCATCCATTCTTCTCTCTGTCGTACCAGTGCTGCGTACTGTTTTGGATCGTATTCAAAGTTTACTAATTCATTCAGCAAGTCATAAACTGCTGCCTTTATTATTCCTGATGCCTCAGAAACACTATTTGCGTCTGTCACATCCTTTGCAAGTGATCCCGGCAGCGATAGGAGCTTTGACCTTACCTCTAGCACCAATGCCGTTGTCACCGTTTTCACATCTTCGGATGAGTGCATTCTTCCTGCAAGCTCATCTCTTTTCATTTTTTCAATATCTGCTTTTGCTTCCTTCCAGTCTGCATCAGCTTTAATTCTTCTAGCCTCGTCATTGATTGCTCCTGGCGAGGCTTTGCTCTTTTTCAAATACTCTACATAGGTTTCTACTGCCTCTCTCAAATTAAAGTATTTTCTGTTCTTTTCCATTGTGGAAGTGAACACTCCTTCGTCCTCTAATTGTCGGACTCTCTCATCTGTCATTCCGAGAAAAGCTGCAAGGTTTCGCGTAGAAATCATTATATCTTCATTTGGTTTATACTTCATAGCGTCCCCTTTCTGAACAAAACCAAATCACAATTTTTTCTATGGTACCTACACATTTCCTGGGCCTCGCTAGCACCGCAAGGGTTTTGTACCCTCAGAAGTACCTTTGCGCCGGCGCAATTTTATTTTTTTGCATATCTTGTAATGTGATGGTCTAGTCTTTTTTCAAGTTCTTCGTTAATTCTCTTGTAAATGTTATCACTTACCTCCGCATTCGTTATCATTTGTGGTACTGATACTGTTTTCTTTACTTCAATCGGTAGTCGACTAGGACCTTTTCTTTGAAATGGAAGTGCTTTCTCTCCTCCTGCGCTCGCAAGGAAAACATCAGCTGGCAAATTCTTTCTTTGCCCTTTCTTTACTTCCATACTTACCCTGTAACCTTTCTTAGGTCGTGATGTTGGTTTCATCTTAAAATGCGTAGGTGTAAGCGGTCTACCTTTATATTCTAACTTCACGCCTTCAATGGTTGTGGCATATACTCTAACCTTGCCTCCATTCTTCTTCCCTTTTTGAGATTGCGTGATATCTTTTTTCTTAATGCTATATATTCCGGTAACTTCCTGCGAAACCCATCCAGGCCCACGCTTTACGAAATCACCTATTGTTGAATTAACAGCCTTTGCTCCCATCTCTTGTTTATGCTTTATTCCGCTAATAACGCTTTCCACATTATCGAGCTTTATGCTGTAATTCTTTTTCATTCATCTCTCCTGATCTGATCTATCCAACTATCTTCAATCATGATACATACTGCTTCTACTACTAGGTTGAAGTCTGTCTGTCCTGCGACTGTAAATCGTAGAATAGTATCCTTCATTGTTTTTACTGGTATCTTTAGTTCCCAGTCATTTGCAAAGTTAAATGTTACCATTTCATCTTTTGAAACGATTGCATACTTCTTGATGTCATACGTTTCTTTAATTCTTTCGCATATTCTTTCAATCATATCTTTCTCCATTTCCTCAAAACAAATGAATGACACACCAGTTCTCCTTTAACGTAAATGAAGGCCACGCACAATGTGCATAGCCTTCTGTATTGGGGGAGAGTAATATGAGCGTTCTTTTCTTTCGCTCTTTCCATCTTATAGTATAGCAAAATATTTTATGACATTTTATGACATCTTTTATTTTTTTCTTGAACTGCTGCCTTTAGTAGATTCCTTTGCAAAATAATTCTTTATTGTTTCTCTCAGCATATTCTTCACTTCTAATCTTGCTAATGAGATTTCTTTTCTCCTGTATCTCGCATAATATTTCTTATAGCTTATTGTCTTTTTATACGATTCATATTCTACATACAACGGCTTTCTGTGCGGATTAACTTCCTTTTGGTACCATTTTGAGAATATCTTCTCTTCAGGAGTCTCATTGTCTTTGTATACTTCTATTACAGACTCTATATATCTATCTATGATTATGATGTATGTCGATACTATTACGATGCAGATAAATATTATTCCTATTTTCATACCCATTTCCTTTCTACATCTCCATTCCGCCTACAATCACTCCGTCAATCTCCTCTGCTGCCTTTTGTGCTCTTTCTTTATCTTCGTATGTTCCCCAGTACCACAATTCTTGTTTATCTACTCTGCAAACTGTAAACATCTTCAGATTTACTGGTGCGTTTTTTATTTTAACTGTCGTGTAATGATCCATGGTTATTCTCCTTTCTTGTTTTGTAATATCCAAATATATACAAACAACTCCCGATAATACCAATACTAATATTTGCTTTTCTGTCATCATGTTTGCTAGAAAACAAAAACTAAAAAGCAAACATATTTTAATAAAAGTTTTCATAGCTTTACTCCATTTCTACCTTGTACGGCTCTGGCAACGGTTGCCACGCTATTACATCCCCTCTTTCGTAGTAGCCATATTCAGAATCATAATCAAACCAGCCTGGTCTTTTCTTATCTGAAAAATCATATTCATCTACTAAATATAAGTTTCTAGCGTAACTAATTACATCAATTACATCATGTGTAGAGAAGTGTAGAGTAACGAGGTATTGACCGCCTTTATCGGGCAACCGTTCACTAACAGGGATCCACTCTGTCTTTTGCTCTTGCTTTAACACTTCAATTTTTCTTGCAAGTTCAATAAGTTGTTCGTATTCATTAGCACATTTGACACAACGATTTATTACTCCATCTAATATCATTCGCTCACCTCACTCACTTGATAAACCATATAACGTGCTTATTTCCAATCCATGTCCCACCATTATTTCTTTCTATGCACAGCAATGGTGTCCTAATCAAAAAATGCAATTTTGATAAAGGTTTTTTATTCCACTTGCACCAACGTATATTGAATCTCCAATTTACAATATGCACTCCGTCATTATCTTTATAGACAAAGTGTATAGGTCTTTTTCTTTTATACATATGTATTTT
>JAIKXK010000173.1 GCA_024684155.1 Lachnospiraceae bacterium
AAAAAGCCATCCTCCTCAGCTACAATGCCTACAACTACATCAACTGGTACTAACTGGTACTGTATCTGTCTCAATTTCAATAGTAGTCATGGTGTCGTTGTTGTTATGAACTTCGAAGCCCATTTCTTCCATGTCTGCTTCAATAGTTGCTATAAACTCTTTAATTAATTCTTTGTTTTCCATTTTTGTTTCCTCCGAAAATATATTTATATATTCTTATTCTCGAAGTTTTTGCTAAACCCTAAATATTAATTATTTTTCTTAGAAATCTTCATCTAAAAATCCCCATTCCCTAATTCAACAACCAACTTTTCATCCAAAGGTGTATCTACTTTTTTAAATGACTTAGTATTAAGATTCAAAACCTCGGTAATATTATTATTTTGCTCATACTCAGCAATGGCTATCATCCTATTATAAAATTTGTAAATATTTACAAATTTTTCTATGATAATTTGTTTCTTCACATCCTCATCTAACACTTTAAAATTTGGATATTCTTGGAATACTGCATTATATATACAATGGCTAGCCTTAGGATGATTCGCTGTAAAATCATCTAGATTTATAGAGTAATTATTTACAATTGATTCATAAATATCCCCCCACTCAGAAACACCAAACCTATATTTAATAAAAAACTTGGTCATCTCTGTTAAACATTCACTCAACTTGTCCTTACTATAATTACCTTTATTAAATGCTTCCGTTTTATATAATTGAGTCTTGTTTTTGTTAATATCCTTGATAATCATAGAGGTATAGTCCTCATATTGAGGATTTAATTTTGCAAAATTACCGTCCCAATTTAGAGCTTCTTTTTCGGCTTCAATATTCGTGCCTATTAAATCACCATTCGCATCAAAGATGCAATCAATAATGTTAATATCGATATAAGAACTCTCTTCTTTTGTAAAGTTCACAATTCGTTTTTTTATCGCTCCATCTTTGTAGGTACTCTCATAGAAATAGGTAGCTGAAGGCTTTGTTTTATATGGATTCACATCGCTGACATCAGCTCTTAAATCCTTGGAAATAACATCTCTTATGAAGTTTGATATTCTAACATTCTCTGGTGTAAATAAACTATTTATGTAATCAAGAGCCTTTCTATCATTTTCAGCAATATCTTTAGACATCTTACCATTGTTCTTTATAGATATCTCTTTAGTAGATTCTATAGCCCAAGAACGCTCATCCATGCCTGAAAGAATTTTATTATAACAATCTAGGTCGATCTCATCGTCTTGAATTATTAAATCCACAGTTCCAGAATAATCACTACCTGTACCAAAAGGTGAAAAATGAACCTTATAGACTCTACTTCCATCCATTTTTTCTTCAAAGCGATTGTCAGTAGGAGACATTCTGCATTCAAATACTCTAACAGTTGGGGAATCTGTTTTAAACGACATATTCAAGATTCCACCTTCACATTTTTCAAAAATATGACATTCGACGCTTGTACCAGCAGCTCCAATTCTATTAAGTACTACAGTTTCCCCATGAATTATACTTTCTAATATTTGTTTGCTTCTACTTGAGTTTTTTCCTCCAACTGGTTTACCAGCAGTTTGAGACATATAATCCATAAGAGCCTTGTCCTTGGATTCCTTAAAGAACCAAGGAAGATTTTCTCTTCTATTAAACTCTTTATTCTTTAATATATCTTCATTAGTTGTAATGACATCTTCTAGTGTATCTTTTGACAAATACATAGTATCCATCCCTTTTTCTTTAGTAGAATCTTTTATTACGTCGAAAGCATATGTATCGTTGTCAATATATGTAATTCTAAGATTTAATCTTTCTCCGTCTCTTTGAAGATATAACATATCAAAGAAATTATTGTCCTCATCTAAAATATTTATTTTCTTCATCATTATATCTTCATAGGAAGTAGATGCAAGACTATAGAATAAATTACACATTCCTTGTTCCTGCTTATATAATCCCCTTATTTGTTCATTGGATAAACTATATAAGTATGCTTCTAATAAGTGAATTGCACCTTCTTTAGAGTCTAAACGACTTCTTTTAAAAGCCATCCATAGTTCATCTAACACCTTGCTCTCTTCAGGCCATCCCAAATCAGAAACAATGTAATCTCTTATAATTTTCCTTTCCTTTTCCTCTTCAAGACCTGTAGTTTCATCATTATAGTCAAACATATGAATAACAGGTATATTATTTATGTTGTAACTCATATCTTCTGAGAATTTCATAAAATCATGATATCCAACCGAATAATGCTTCCCCAGAACGTCCAATTCAATCAATCCATTATTTACCGACATAGCAATACTATCTAGGCTACCAGCTCTTATATTTCTTTCTTCTGTTGTACCGCCATTGTTAATAGCTAAATAACGTTTAAAAAGAGCGAATGATTGAGTGTCGTTTGAAAAATCTTGAAAGAATCTTCTATCGTCTTCTTTATATTTATGATGGTTTGCATCAATAAGACAGCAAATATCTTCCTTTGTCAGGCTCTTGGCATTATTTAAATCTAATCTGTCATCTACAACTTCTATCAAATATCCTTTAACCGGTTCTTCTGGTTCAAATCCTCTATGTGTAATCCTAATATTCTTATAGAAAACTATTCGTGGAATCAAAAGATATTCCTTTTCACTCCCATTTTCGTTTACAAAAAGTGAGCCATGGACATGAGAGAGTTCTTCATCGCTTAAAGCTATTTCATAAGATTCATTCTTACTCTCGTCTGTTGTAGAACCTTTTTTATTATTTTCTCCTAATCCATCCAAGAATCTTGCTAAAAATGTTTTTCTTTCTGTCATCCTCTGATGATTCCTCCTTCTGTGTATCATAATCCATATTATCCTGCGGATTTCTAATGTTTGCAGCACTGTTTATTTCTTCAGGATCCTTAGACACAGGCGGTGTTTGTGTTGACTTATATCCATTAACTGGCACACCATCCTTATTAACAGGTCCAAATTCAAAAATATTACCCTCTAGTCCTTCATTGTTGTTTTCTTTTGACGCTGGCGGTACAAATACGGGCATCCTAGATTTACCTTTTGCCAGCTCTTCCAACCCCAACGCAAGCATTTGTCCATCTTCATCAAATAATCTTTCGATTTTATAATGCTTACTGATTCTCTTTTGACATTTTTTACAGGACATTACATGTTCCAATGCTTTCTGGAACCAATCAAGTGGCGTATTATCTAAATCATCACTTAAGTATCTTTCTATATCCTCTAGGGATAAATGTTCGTCCATAGTCTTACCCCCGTTCTTTTAATTTCTCAATTGCTTCTTCTTGCTTGTGAAGTTCTTTTTTTATCTTATTCCTGATAGAATTATCCCAGTTTTCAAAGCTCTTTCTATCGAAATGATCACCAAAGACAAGGCTAGATATTGGCTCGCCAAATTCTTCCTTTTTCATATTCTCATCAAAGGATTTTCCCCATGACAGTTGTGAGAATTTGGCCCAGTCATTCATTTCAGTGATAAAATTATCAGCACCTGCTTTTACCGTAGCATCTCCAAGCTTTGAAAGTGCCCAGGTTGGTGATGTTAAATCGTTTTTATTATTTGCAGTTGGATACTTTTTGGATAAGACCATTGAATATCCGGTACCCACCAATTTATAAGGCTTGGCATCCAACCGTACAAAAATATTCAAGGCCCTGTCTGTCAAATCCTTAAACTCTTGGCGCATTTCTTCGCTTATATACATCTTCTCAGGGTTTGAGTGATAGGTATCTGAAAAAATATCCGAAGCAACCGCATCATCAGCATTATCAAGAGAAATCTCATAGCTGCTTCTCGTGCTAACCTTCTCTTGATATGTCAAGGTTCTATTCTTTGCTATCCTACCACAATATGTACAAAACCTTCCTTTTTCAGGATCAAACGTCCTACAGCCCTTACTGAATATCACTATTAAAACATTTTGCAGTACATCCTCAACGTCTTGCTTCCGCCCTGAAAACATTCCTAGATGCGTACGAACTATCGGTCTAAGATAAACACTTAGCATATTATATAATTCATCTGCATTTGCATCAGGATTATCGTATATACGAAGGTATTCAGCATCTATTCTTTTGCCCAAATCGTTATCCAATTGTTCTATTTCATTATCCACTTGTTCCACCATGCTTAGTTTTTTTCCTTTATTTATCAACTATGAATGTTGTCCCGCCCCAAATTGTTTTCATAAAAATAGGATAGATTTTATTTGCAAGTCTGGCGATTTGCATCATCAGATTAAAACAAATATCCCCGCAGTTCTCTTCATTAATAATATGAGCGTACTCGATTCTTACCTGTTTTTCCTTTTTATCGAGAATTATAGTGGCAAAAAGACTCTCATCATTTAAATCATTAATTAGCTCATAGAAACAGTCCCAGTATTTTTCCACTACGTTTAGGAAATTCACACCAATTATTCGAACCATCTCCCCTTCCAAATCAAATTGAATGAACAAGTCAATGCTTCCCCCCTCAATTCTCCATCTGGATAAAAGAGCTGTTTCCGAAACACGCTCCACCTTAATGTCACGCTTCTCTAAATCCTCAACAACTGCTGTAATTGTGTTTTCTATCATTTTAAAAATCCTCCTGAATAATATCTTTTACTAAGTTATTCAGGAGGATTTTCTAAAACCCTAAAATAAAATAATATTTTTTATACTTGGGTTCTATCTACACACTCAACTGAACCATCATCAAAAATAAAACAAAGTGTGTGGGTATATATCTCTACCATTATACGGTCTGGAAATTGATTCCACTTCATATAGCCCTCTCGGATTTCCTCAGGTATTTCAGCTACAGATCTATAATGCTCGATTATATTTCCATATTTATCAATAGAGTGAATAATACAGCCAGGAATACCGCATTCTGATAAGATTCCAAGCATTTTGTTGTATACAGGCACAGTCTTAACCTGTTCCTTTACCTCTTCCACTTCCTCTGTAGAAACCAAATCCTTCGTTTTAGAAATCGCTTTTATATACTTTCTAGTTCTTGGGAATTTCAGTTCTTTTCTGTCCTTCTCGATTTCGGAAATCTCTATCTTTGAAGCTTCCTTTAAAGGTGCAAAGGTCTTTTTTTCTTGTTGCTGAACTGCTTCCACTGTTTTTGCCTTAGTTAATGACTGTATTGATTCCATATTGTTCTCCTAAACATCTAAATCTGATTTCACAATTGTTCTGAGAATTTCAGGGGTGATTTCTTTCCCCTCTTTTCTCAGCTTGCCAATTCTTCTATCCATCTTCCTTTTAATTGCTTGCAACATATTTCTGATACCTCTAGCATTTGCAAAGCCTATCTCCTTTGACTTTCTGGCACGAATTGCTTTTGCCAACACTTCATCTGTAATAGCTGACTCAAACTTATAAGGATTCTTCTTATCTTTTTCACAAACCATTTGTTTAAAGATTACCACTAAATCATCGATAGAATAATCTTCGAAAATAACCTCTTGAGCAAATCTACTTGATAAGCCTTCGTTGGTAGATAACAACTTATCCATATCATCTGGATAACCTGCCATAATCACCATTAAATGGTCACGTCTATTCTCCATCTGAGCTACCAAAGTATTAATTGCTTCCTGACCAAAGCTCGCATTAGGCCCATCCACCAGACTGTACGCTTCGTCTATAAATAAGATTCCTCCATCTGCTCTATTAAGTAATTCAATTACCTTTGGTGCAGTTTCACCAACATGTTCTCCTACCAAATTCTCCCTACCAGCTTCAATGAAAATGTTCTTCTGTAAAACACCTAGTTTTGCATATATCTCACCTAATAATCTAGCAACAGTAGTTTTACCAGTGCCAGCGCTCCCCTTAAATAAAAGATGTAGGGTTCCATATCCCTCTGATGAATCAAGCCCCATTTCTTTTTCCACTTTTTTTACTTGGATACTATCCACCAAATCATTAATAACCTGTTTTGCAGATTCTAAACCAGTCAACGAATCTAATTCAGCAAGTAATTCTTCTACTGTCTTTTCCTTTGTACTCTTAGCTCCTGAAACTGCTTCGATGTCTTCTAAAGTAATAGTTTTTTGTACTTCAGCTGATGGATTCTCCCCAGTCTTCTTTTTTATATCAAGAGTTCTTCTTTTTGTTTTACTAATAACTTCGTCAAGAACATTTTCAACGCCTCCAGCGTTTCCAAAATTTGGGACTTTAGATTTTACTTCCAATAATGGCATAATCGCATCCTTACATTTTGGATCAAGCTTAAATTTCTTTTTTTTCACTTTCTGCTCAAAAATAGCCGCCATTTCCTCGACAGTATAATCTTCAAATTCAATAATATTAGAAGCTCCAAATCGCCTATTCCAGCCATCATTAGAATCTCTAATAAAAGCTTCCATATCTTTTTTATAACCTGCAAGGACAAGCATCATACTATCCTTACGATCTTCCATTTCCTTAATTATCTGGTCTACGGCTTCACTACCAAATGTATCTCCTTTGCCCTTCCACAAAGAATACGCCTCATCAATAAAAAGAATACCTCCATCAGCCTCTTTAAATTTTTCTTGTACCAATTTTGCTGTTTCTCCTTGGTACTGTCCAACCATATCAGCTCTGGACGCATTCACCACCTTATCACCATTTGGAAGGATACCTAGTAGCTTATATATTCTTCCGATCTTTTCAACAATTGTTGTCTTGCCTGTACCGGGATTTCCCTCTAACAATAAATGTAACGAACGCTGACTTGCATCTGCTGATTCATCATCATTGTTTTCTGCAGTTTCCTCTGCCATCATATTGAATTGTACAGTCTCAATTATTTCTCTTACCTTCTCTTTTACACCGGTAAGACCTATCATCCCATCCAATTCCGCTAATATTTCTTCAATGCTGCCATCATCCAATCCATCAGAAAAGTCTTCACCTATAAGAGTTAGCAAGGCATCATCTGAATCATCATCCTCATCAACATATCTATCAGCCATTCGTTTCTTTGCAGCATCTACCATTCTTTGAAGGCTAATTGCGTTCATAAAGTCAGGGCTTTTTCCAAAAATCTTCAACTGCTTCTCTAATGATTTTTTAGCAGACTCATCAAAGAAGTATTGGCTTTCTCCAGCTAGTTTTTCTGCTATCTTTACGAGCTCCTTAGGCGTGTATTTTCCAATCTCAATATATTCATGAACATAATTTCTAATATCATTATCCAAAGAAAACATTTTATTAACTGCTTCCTCTGTACCTGTGATAATAACAGATGATGGAGCATCCTTCATATATTCTCGGAGTGCCTCAAACATTCCATCAAAGCTGCCATTCTGGCCATTATCTAAAAGAATATCTTGAAGGTTATCTATAACAATCACATCATCACTATTATTTTGGAAGTAGTTTGCAATTCCCTTTTCATGGTCGTTGTTATATATTTCCACCAATTTTCTAGACTTAACTACTGAGATGTCATTTGTAGCTCTAAATCCAAAATCACAGAGCATCTGCGCTATAATTTTTGTTAATTCCGTTTTGCCACTGCCTCTAGCACCTGATATGATAAAATTTGTATTTTCAATTATTTTTTTATTTATATTTATATCAGCCCTTTCCTTCTGTACGCGGAGCTGATTGTAAAAGGTGCCAAGCTTTTCCTTTGGAGAGCCTGCTCCATCCATACCAACAATATTAGATTCTTTAAAGTATCCTGCTATGCTTCGAGGAATCTTCCTATCCTTTTTCTTTTTTGTGCCCGATGAAAAAGTGCTAAGTAGGGATTCTTCTTTCTGTGGAGCCTGCTCAGGTGTCTCTTTTGCAATTGAATCATCTTTTTTTACTGCTGCCTGCTTCTTATCAGGTTGTACTTCCGCCTTTTGCTCATCTTTATAAATACCATTACTAGCATCCTCTAGAATTGCATTAATTTCCTCAATATAATCTCCCGCTGGGAATAGAAATTTGTACTGTTTAGCAATTTCCCTAGCGTCACTTGTCTTGCCTAATGTACAATAGCAGCGACTCAAAGAATACAGTACAACTTCATCATCTTCGTCAATTTCATCCTGAAGTAGCTCTATAAGTTCATCATATTTTTTTTCAGAAACATACTTGTTGATTTCACTTTTTTTCATGAGATATATCCTACCTTACTGTGTAATCCTTAAGAATACCTGTATACTCAATTACGTCCTCTTCACTAAGATTTGCAGTTCGTTTCATATGATAATCTTCTACAAAATCATAATCTGGTAACTCAAGCTTTATGTTTACTAATTGTTTCTTATCAAGATTTATTTCAATAACTACTAAATCATTCTTCTTTACATTTTCTGGTAGATTAACCGTAACCTTTCCTAACTCGTTAACATTTTCCACCTCGATGTCTTCACCTTCTGTTACAGTAAGCTCGATAATTTTTTGGCGGTCTTGCATTGTTCTAAATTTCTGTCTGCTAGATATTGGTAGTTGACTATTCTTTGGAATAATAATCTCATTTTCCTGGCGTTCACCGTTATATACCACCACACCAATACTATGAGAACATACGTCAGTAAAATTGCTAGTATCATTCTCACAAAATCCACAGTAAATTGCTGCTCCTAGTGCGACAGCTTCATCTGGATGAATATCATTTGATGGCTCCTTGCCCATAAAAGACTTTACACTGTCGTAGATAAAAGGAATTCTACTAGACCCACCTACCATCAAGACTCGATCAATATCTTCTTTTTCGAGTTCTGCAAGTTTCAGTGCATCTTCTATCTTTACCTCTGTTCTAAGATAAACATCTTTAATGAAACCATTAAACTGTTCTCTGGTAATACTGATTTTCTCTTTAATATCCTTTGTTTTTACAACGATATTCGCAGTCTGCTTTGCACTCAAACTAATTTTCGCCTCTTCAGCATGGATAATCAATTCCTGAAGGTCGTCTTCATAGCCATCCGAACGTAAATTTACATCGTATTTCTCTTTTATATATTTGTAAACGTAATTTACAATTTTATTATCAAAAAACCTTCCTCCTGCATTAGAAATGCCATCTGTACTTAATACATCTATATGAGAATAATCCTTAACGTCTAAAATTGTCACATCAAATGTACCACCACCCAAATCATATATCATTATCTTTTCATTTTTGATATCGTGGGCTTTTATATAGCAAATAGCAGCAGCAGTTGGTTCATTAATCATACCAATAAGATTTACACCGGCCATTCTGGCTGCATCCTCAGTAGCCTTTCGTTTAGCATCACTAAAAGATGCTGGCACAGTTATAACCACACCATCAACATCTTCACCTATTGCCTTCTCAGAATCCCCAACCAGTTTTCTGATAATAAAACTTGAAATCTGCTCGGGAGTATATTTCTTTCCATTTTTCTCCATGAGTACCACATTTTTCCCCATAGAGCTCTTTGCATCAATAACTACATCATCTGCATTAATAAAAGAACTGTTCTTTGCCTCTTCGCCAACAATTATACTTTTATCTTCTTCAAACAAAACAACAGAAGGAGTGCTATTATCTCCTTCAGCATTTGGTATTACCTTTACATTGTCGTTTTCATCCACATAAGCAGCAACCGAATAAGTTGTACCTAAATCTATTCCTATGTTCATCATTCACCTCTAAAAGCCATTTTTTACCAAGCTGATCTTTTGCAGCAATGTTCTAGCACTTTCATCACCTAAATCTAATGCTTTTTTTGCCCACTCTTCTGCCTTATCAATGTTATGCTCTATACCCGTTCCTTGATAATAACACCATCCAAGAGCAGTCATAGCTCTTGGCTCATCCTTTTCAGCAGATTTTTTTATCCAACTAGCACCCTTTTCATGATCAACGCCAAGTCCATAGCCATTCAAATAATTACTGCCTGTGTTGAGCATGGCTGTAGGCTGTCCCCCTTTGGCCGACTCTTTCATCCAATAAGCTGACTCCTCACGGTCTTGCTCTACGCCATCACCATTGCCATACATAAACGCCAAATCAAACTGAGCATTCGGATCTCCCGCCTCAGCTGCCAACTTAGTCCATTTCACTGCTTCATCAATGTCCTTTCGAACACGGTTACCACTGTGATACATATCTCCAAGCTTTGCCATAGCTGGCACATAACTCTTTTCTGCTAAATCTTTTAGCAGATTAAGACCAATTTCCATATCATCCGAAGATGAAAGGTAGTCTAAGGCAAGATCATATTCTTCATCCGGAGATTTTGATGATAAATCTTGAATGATATTATTAGCTGCTTTATTTGCTCTCTCAGAAGCAGCAACCTCGCTATCCTCTTCTTTACTATAGTATTCGATAGCTGTATCAATATATGAAATCTGTTTAATTATTGCAGTCTTTTTGGCTATATTATTCGCTTCAAGCATTTCTGCTTGCTTATTACTTTTTACTTTTTTTAGTGCATCAGCAATAGAGTTACGAGACTGGCGTTCTGAAATACAATATTGCATCAATATGGCCATGCGTATATTATCTTCGCCACACCTTTTTAATTCATCAGTACAATCAAGTCCATTTTCCTGTGCTTTCAAAAACCACATTGCGGCTTTTTTGTAATCAGGTGGAAAAAGACTCTCAGTCTTTATTTGCCCCGCATACTGCTTATTTTCATTTGCTGGGCAACTACTATATGAACTCATTCTCATCCTTATCATTCCAATAAAACTCCATTCCTAAATGTAGTAATCAATACTGATGTTTGCGCCTTATTCCGCCATGCAAATATATATTACCTAGCAGCCACTGTGCTGCGGCCATCCCTTTGTTAGCAGCTTTTTCTGCAAGTATAATTGCTCTTTCCGAATCAACCACACCAAATTCCCTATTTCGACTAGGGTTATTTGGATTCTCTTTTCCGTACTCTGCTATAAAAGCGCATATATACAGAGCCTCCGGTATTTCTTTTTCCTCAGCCAAGTACTGAAGATATTTCTCAGCTTTATAATAGTCCTTACATTGCCTCCTACCAATCAATGCACTAGGACCGCAATCGACGCCATTAAAATACCTCATTCCGATATTTAAGCTTGCTTGGATAGCTTCGTTGCTGTCTCTATCCTTCGCATTCAATTCATCCGCTTTTTGTTCAAGAATTTGAAGATTTCTTTTGGCAATTTTTTCTATTTCCGAAGCCTGCTTTTTTTCCACATCCACTCCATAGGCTTCACCAGAAAAATAGTATTTAAACATTTCTAGAGTTGAATCCGGATGTCCCTGCTGCGAGGCCTGCATAAAACACTTTACGGCATTTTTATAATCCTTTTTCTTTTCGTAGTTCTTGCCTAATTTATATAAGTCCTCAGGTGCTGAAGGTAATTTTTCCGGTTCAGCTTCTACTTCTTCAACCTCAGACTCCTCTTCTGAATCTGTCTCCGCACCTGTCAGCGGCTGAACATTCCTCGTTATGCCTGTAAATCCAATATCAACGATAGTATTGAAGTGGTTAATCGCCTCATCGAGGATTTCCAACTCATTTCTTAATACTTTTATACGTTCCAAATTATTTGCATCATCTAAAATAGATTGCTTTCTATCTCTCGTCCGGATTAATTCTTTGGCAATTTCTATATTGCCTTGATTCCCATTGATTTTGTATTTTTCTAGTACTTCTTCATACATCTATGTATACTCCGTTATTTAATCTAGCTATTTATAAAATAGCCCCAAACATACAATCTTATTCTATCAGACACATACTAGTGAATTCAAGGATTTACAGTTTTTTGTAGATACAAAAAAACCACCGCGGTAATTACTCGCGGCGGCTGTCCTTTAATCCACAATGACCACTACTCCATCAATACATTGTTCCTCCTCTGGGACCCAATTTAAATTGTATTTTTTCCTCATAAAAGCTTTCTTTAGAGTAACATATTCATATCTAGTAAAATCAGTAGTTCTTTCCTTTCTTAACTCTCTAAGATATTTTTCAAATTCATCACATTTTTCCTTAAAATCCTCTGAATTAAAATATCCATCGCTTCTATACTCTTCCTTAAGTATAGAATCCAAGTCAAATTCCGATTTTGAAAGGGGATGTGAGGCCAAATATTCCATTGTCTTAATCGTATTTTCCAACTCCAAAATATCCGACTCACTGCATGAGCCAGATTCTTTTCTTCTTTTTAATTCTTCTTTAAGTTCTTTTATACTATCTTCGTAATTTCTATCGTCATTTATTTCAATCATCAGATGTCTCCCTTTCATTCTCATTCAATTTTAAAATCAAACTATTTATCTCCTCAATTAGGCTATCTATAGGTATATAATCCTCACTATCATTATAACCGTTTTTCTTGGCCTCTTTAAACCACTTAAGAGAGTCCTCGTAATTCACTGCAGTCCCCTCACCATTGAGGTAGCGATACCCCATGTCCTTTTGTGCTTCTGGATGTCCCTGCTGCGCCGCTTTTAAATACCACTTGGTAGCCTCTACCTCATCAGATTGAATTCTGTACCCCTCCTCATACATAACGCCTAATAAGTACTGAGCATCTGCATCTCCAGCCCTAGCAGCTTCTACAATTAAATCTGTATCCTTAATATCCAACAAATTCACTGCATGTTTCAGTTTAT
>JAIKXK010000180.1 GCA_024684155.1 Lachnospiraceae bacterium
TAAGTATTGAACAGCCAAGCGAAAGAGATTTGATTATTCCAGGTGCGTATGTGTCGTTATTTTCAATCTGCAAGAGTCATTATCATGGAGATACATCGGATGGTCAGTATAATAAAGTGTTTTGGTATATCCATTTTTGTAAGTAATCAAATATGCATTTCCAGACTCATCATTATACTGACCATCCGATGTATCTCCATGATAATGACTCTTGCAGATTGAAAATAACGACACATACGCACCTGGAATAATCAAATCTCTTTCGCTTGGCTGTTCAATACTTACGCTTTGAAATATTTCTTTTGTCTTTTCATATTTCCATGTATCACCGGAATTAATATCCCCATCTTGAATTCGTTTTACATATACCCATGTATCACCATTATTAAACAGCTGTTCATTAAAGGTTCTTTCTCCATCGTTGTATACTGCTGCCTCTGCATAATTCAAAATGCCATCTTTATATGCATTGATAATGCAATTTCCTTGCCAGTGATATTTTTCATTATATTGTCCCACAAATACAACATCTAAGCCATCTTCTTTGTATGATGTAATAATTCTTTGGTTTTGAAGTTCCTTTGCCGATTTCTCGCCTGCCGATGTCTGATACACTTTTGATTCTTCAACAGATAATCCTGTATCTGTTCGTTCTGTCTTATTCAAATCAGATACATATATAGCTAAGCTATTTGTAACGATTTCGTTAACAATGCTTAAGTTTCCTTGCACCGATGCTAATTGTTCTTTTACAGCATCATTATCTTCCTTCAGTTGGTTTAATGAATCGTGTATGTCACCTACTTCTTTAGGAAGTGCGCTTAATTTTAAAACACCTGAACACGCTGTCACTATCAGCGTTGTAAGCAATGCTACCCCCACTTGCACTAGAGCTTGAATTCCAATTTGTTTTATGTCTAATCCTTGTTTATTATCCTGTTTTGGTTCGTTTTGATTTTTCTCCTTTTCCATGCCTCTTCCTCCTTGTGCTTAAATCATATCATAATCCTCCTATAATCCAAGCATTTTTATCTACAAGCTTTTTATTTCACCTCTAAGCAGTACTTCTCTGCCTCTGCAAGGGCTTGTCCATTTACTCTTTGGATGTATGAGATATCGTAGTTCATTCTTTTGGCTACTTCATCCCATCTAAGATTTTGTACATAATACCAACGCAGCGTTTCTCTGTATTTCATATTATCAATTTGTTGAATAATGTTTTCCGCCTCTAGTTGTTTTTTTATTATAACACCGACCTGTGTATTTATTTTTTCATCTAGCTCTAACATAACCGGCACTACCTCACTCATTTTATCGCCAGATCCTGAGGTCATGACATCTACTTCCTTTGGCTTTATAGATGTTGAAGTGAGCATTGAGAATAATTTATTCCTTTGCTCTTTTAAACATTCCAGCTCCTTATATGAGTTTCTAATGCTTTGAAAAAATCTTTTTGCTCTTTTGTTTTGCTGTTCCATGTGCCCTCCGTTTTTTTATGCCTTTCTTTTTTTCTCTACCCCTATTTCTGTTAAGATTTTGCAGCCTAGCCATCTTGCAAACTCTTCAAAGTCAAAACTATCTATCTCCTCTTGCGTTAGTAGTTCATCTTCTTTCATTGCTCCTCTCCTTTTCGTATGTGTCCGCCCATTTCCATGTTAGATATAAGGCTCTCGCTATTGGCTTTCGCACCCAATCTGCTGCCTTTGTTTTCTCGTAATTCTGTTCTAGCCTTTTAATTGCTGTTGTAATTCTCATCGTCTCTCCTTACATGCTCTGCAAATAACTGTCTGTGAGTTTCTGCTGTATACCATCCCATTGAAGTATTCTTCTGCTGGTATGTAACTATCTGCGTTGTAGTAATGCCAGCCGTATGTTTTATCGTGGATCAGGAACAATACTGTTGTTCCCTCTCTCTTAACGTCATACACTGTATGTACTTCCTTTTTTGCTCTATTTACTACTTCAAACATCTCTCTCCCTTACCTTTCGCTCTGTATCTACCCACTTTTCTAATTCAATTATTTTCTCTACTGCATGAATGGCTTCTGTGAGTGTTTTTCTTTCTTTGCTCTCAGGAGCTTCTGCCATTGACATCCTGACTAGATTTTTAACTACTTCTTCTCTTTCCATATTGTTTTCCTCACTTATAATGTGCTTTCTGATACTCTGTTAGTTCTCTTATCTCTATCTCTACTCTTCGTAGTTCTTTCTTTGCTTCACCTTTTAGCCTTCCTGATACTCTTAGGAGGTTTGCCTTTTGGTCTTTCAAGTCGATAATTCGGCTTGTGATTGCATTAAATACGCTCTCAGGCATTACATCCTTTTGTTTCTTTGGCTTTGGTGTCATGCTTTCTCCGTTCTTTACGTACTGCTCTAATGTGATTCCGTACTTATAAAGCTCTGCGTGTAATTCTCTATAAGATTCGTATCCGTTTCTTTTTGCTATCTTGTAGGCTTCTTCTAAGGGTATCTTCTTCATAGGCTACTCCTAAAGCATATCTGCTAACTCTTGCGCTGTTTTCGCTATATCTTCCAGCAATCTATCCGGATTAGTCTTACATTCTTCGCACAATGTCTGTGCTCCATAGTGAGGAGTGAATGTTTTTCCGCATTTCTTGCAGGTTTTCTCTTTAAATGTTCTCTTTTTTGGCTTATTTACTATATCTGAGACTGTTTTTGTCTCTTTTTTCTTTGGTTTTGGTACTTTTTGGCTGGTTTTTGGCTTATTTACTTTATCTGAAGGCGCTTTTTTAGGTTCGTCTTTCTGCAGTCCGCTTATCTGCTGATCTGCGAACTTTAATGCAGATTGCATAGCCTGGATGCGTTCTTCCTTGACTTGTACCTCTGTTTCATAAATTGCCATGATTTCTGTTACTGTTCCTCTAATAGCTGCGCTTGCCATCTCGGTACTTACTCTTCTATTTCCTAAAAGGTTTACAGCTTCCTGTATTACCTCTAATGCTTCCATCTTTAATTGTTCTGTCATTTCTCTCCTTCCCGGCGGCACTAGGCCGCCTTTTCCTTATTTTCCGTGGTATAAATTGTTTTAGATAACGTTCTGTACTTCTTTTATTCCCCTAAGTGCTCACCATTGGGGAAATGGTGTTTCAACCGTTTATTCTTCTGTAAACATCCAGTTTAGGTCTATTCCGTCCACTGAACGTAAGAAGGCTTTCTCTCCGGACCATCTAGGACTAGGAATGGCTAATATCTCCATTGCCATAACATTGTTACCCCATACGAGGAATGGTCCATTCATTTTGGCTTTCTCCGGCATTTCTTCTCCTAAGCTCATATCTACAGATTCAGGAGAGTACATATCGAATACTTCCTTTGATGCGATATAGTGGCTTAAATCATCTCCCTGGATGTAAATACCTACTGCGGTTGCTGAGTTCTGAACAAATACTCTTGTAGCTTCGTATGTCTGTCCTGCTGTGTCATAATAAGTATCGAGGTCTAGCTCCCTTAATGTTTCCGGCATTACACTTTGCGCTCCTTCTGCAGAGTATGTGAATGCCTCTCCGTTTACCGGTAGCTCTCCAATAAGCTCTATCAAGGCTGCTTTTGTCTTGTTTGGTACTGCCTCTTTATCAATGCTGATTGCCCAGGAGCAACTTGCTATATAAAGCATTTCTCCGTTTCTTGCTACTGTGAGCTGTCCTGCCTTGTACGCTTTCTTAATTTGCTTTTTTAAAGCTGATTCATTAACAAACATTTTTTTGTCCTCCTACAAATAACTTTTTCCGTATCTTTTGATAAATTCTTCTCTCGTATGTGTTTCTTCATATTTCGCTTGTGCTA
>JAIKXK010000195.1 GCA_024684155.1 Lachnospiraceae bacterium
TCTTATGTGCACCTTGCTTTGCTGCAATGGGAGCTATTAAGAGAGAAATGAACAACACCAAGTGGTTCTGGTTTGCCATTGGATATCAGTGTGCTCTAGCTTGGGTTGTTTCACTTTGCATCTATCAGATTGGTGGATTATTTGTTGGCGCTACATCATTTGGACTTGGTACAATTGTAGCTGTAGCATTTATTGCCTGCTTTATCTGGTTACTTTTCCGTAAGGGAACAGAAGAGGCTGCAGAAGTTCAGATGTAATGGTCATTTTTCAGAAAGGAAGTGAGTCAAATGAAGAGTATTGTCAGCACAATTATTGTTTTAGGGGTTTTATTACTAGTAATTTATGGTATTGTTCGTACTATGATTAAGGATAAAAAGGCGGGCAAATCTTCTTGCGGCGGAAACTGCGGTGCTTGCGGTGGAGCTTGCGGGGCTACACATACGTGTGAAAAATGATTAAGACAGTATTAAATGTGGATGGTATGATGTGTGGTATGTGCGAGGCACATATGAATGATGCCATTCGAAATAATTTTAAAGTAAAGAAGGTTTCTTCCTCCCACAAAAAGGGAACTACGGAAGTAGTAAGTGAAGAAAGCTTAAACCCGGAAGTATTAAAGAGTGTTATTTCAGAAATGGGATATGAACTTAAAGATATTTCTGAAGAAGAGTACAAGAAAAAAGGACTTTTCTCTAAATAAAAAATATCTCCTCTATCATAGGGTAGAGGGGATATTTTTGTTTTATTGGAAAATGATGTATAATATCCAAAGTATTTGGAGGAAGATTATGGATAATGAAAAATTGAAGTTTTCCATTATTATGCCGGCATATGGTGTCGAAAAAACGATTCGTACCTCAATTATTAATATTATGGAGCAGGCATATTTAGAGTGGGAATTAATTATCGTAGACGATGCTTCAAAGGATTTAAGTGGTGAAATTGCTGAGGGATTTGCAGCGCATAATTCCAGGGTAAAGGTCATTCATCATAAAGAAAATAAAGGTGTGGCGGAAGCTAGAAACACAGGAATAGAAAAAGCCACGGGAGACTATATACTATTTTTTGATGCGGGAGATTCTGTAGAAAAGAATCTTCTAGAGACTATTTATACAAAACTGTATGATCACCAAAGCGATGTGTTAGTGTTTGGGTGTAAAGAAGAATACTATTCGACAGATGGGGAATTAAAGTTTGTAAAACCTCATAGTTTGGTGACAGAATATTCAGAGGATGCAGATACCATACATCGAAGAGTTATGGAATTAAATAAGGAAACTCTTTATGGATATCCTTGGAACAAGGCATATAAAGCTTCTATTATAAAAGAACATCATATTCGATTTGAGAATTATCCTTTTGGCGAGGATATTTTGTTTAACATGGAATTTTTTAATTATGTAGAATCTATGTTTGTACTATCGGATGAGTTTTATCATTATTATAATTATTTAGAAGATAACAATCGATTAACAACAAAGTATTTGCCAGAGTATTTTGACTATCAAAAGAAGCGAATCAATGGACTCTATAGCCAGCAGGAAAACTGGGGAACTCTGGACGAGAAAACAAAGGAAAGCTTATCGGCAGAGTATTTTCGTTCCTTTTTGTCTATGATGGAACGGGAGTATGAACATGGAACACCGAAAAAGGATATTTTACTTCGAGCAAATCAGGAAACGAAAGAAGGATTGTATAATTCCTTGAATCGGTATGTACCGTCAGATAATCGTACCTTTTTGTTTTTGTACCAGCCTTTGGCCCAGGGAAATTTCCAAAAAGCCTTTTCACGGATGAAATTAGTATCATTTGTAAAAAAACATTTTAAGGGAACTTTTGCAAAGTTGAAACAAATGCGCTAATCCTTTATTTTTTCAAGGTGTTATGATATAATTTCTTTCAGTAAAACCGCTGACAAGGGGGAATTTTTAATATGACAGAAACAGGATTTTTAATTTTCTTTTTTATTTTAATTTTATTGGTTGTAATCGTTGCTGTTGTTGCTGTCGTGGCATCTGTAGCTGGAGCTACTGCTGCGATTGTTGATGATGAAGATGGCGATGACGAGTAACCGAGATATAAT
>JAIKXK010000232.1 GCA_024684155.1 Lachnospiraceae bacterium
GGATTTACCAAATGGAGTAAGAAGTTAGAGTCAGCAAATAGTAAAATCCAGTGATAGGGTGCTGTTGGTGCTAAGAAAAATACAGTAACTAACAAGGTTAGAGTAACACTAGTGGTGGCTAATAATTGCCAAATGCTAAGAGAAGCTGGAATCTTAGTTTCATTATTTGTCATCATTTTTTTATATTTTATGGCACTGCATAAAGCAACAATTCCCATAAGAATGTTAGAATCTACTGTAAAGTAACGAAACATCATAAACTTTGATGCACTTAATACAGCGGCATCTGAGAAGATTTGAATCCCACTCATCATCCAAAGAGTAGCAAAAACTTCCAGTAGAAAAATACAAATATTTAGATAAAATGCGGTTTTTAATTTTTTCATTTTTAATCCTCTTCCTGTTTAAATATCAAACAATTAAATTATACAAAATTTAATTGAGATGTCAACTATTTTTGCAACAGAAATTTATAAAATGTGTAAAAAAATACAGCCCGGATTGAGGAGTACCTCAATATAGGCTGTATTTTATATATCTAGCTTGAAAAGATATTAATCATCATTTTCTTCATCATCTGTGGTGTTGTAAACAGTACGTTTACGAGCCATTTCATCAGATTCTAAGTATTCATCGTAAGTTGTAATCTTATCAATAATTGTTCCATTTGGAAGAATTTCAATAATACGGTTTGCTGTGGTTTCTACCACCTGATGATCTCGAGAAGAGAAGATTAAAACACCTTTGAATTTCTTTAAACCTTCGTTTAATGCTGTAATACTTTCCATATCCAAATGGTCAGTAGGTTCATCAAGCATTAAGATATTAGAACCTTCAATCATCATACGGGAAAGAAGTACACGTACCTTTTCACCACCGGATAATACCTTCATTTTTTTAACGCCGTCTTCTCCAGCAAATAGCATTCTTCCTAAGAAACCACGAACATAAGTAGCATCCTTTACTTCGGAAAACTGTGTTAACCAATCTACAATAATTAAGTCATTGTCAAAGATTTTTGTGTTGTCTTTTGGGAAGTATGACTGAGATGTTGTAACGCCCCATTTGTATTCTCCTTCGTCTGGTTCTAATTCGCCAGCTAAAATCTGGAATAAAACAGTTTTTGCAGCTTCATTTGAACCAACTAAAGCAACCTTATCCTCGCGATTTAAAGTAAAGGAAATATCATCTAATATCTTTTCACCATCAATGGTCTTAGATAGGTGTTCCACAGTTAATACTTCATTACCAATTTCACGGTTTGGTCTAAAATCGATGTAAGGGTATTTTCTTGAAGAAGGACGAATGTCATCTAGCTCGATTTTCTCTAAGGCACGTTTTCTTGAAGTAGCCTGTTTTGATTTAGAAGCATTCGCAGAGAATCGCTGAATGAATTCCTGCAATTCTTTGATTTGTTCTTCCTTCTTTTTGTTGGCTTCTTTTCTTTGCTTCATAATCAACTGTGAAGACTCGTACCAGAAGTCATAGTTTCCAGCGTAGAGCTGAATCTTACCATAATCGATATCAGCAGTATGAGTACATACCTTATTTAAGAAATATCTGTCATGGGATACAACAATAACTGTATTTTCAAAGTTAATTAAGAATTCTTCTAACCATCCAATAGCATCTAAATCCAAGTGGTTGGTAGGCTCATCTAAAAGTAAGATATCAGGATTTCCAAAAAGTGCACGGGCAAGCAAAACCTTGACCTTTTTTGCACCATCTAAATCACCCATTACCATATAGTGATCTTCTGTTGGAACTCCAAGACCATTTAAAAGAGTAGCAGCATCGCTTTCTGCATTCCAACCATCCATTTCTGCAAATTCTGATTCTAACTCAGCGGCACGAACACCATCTTCATCAGAAAAATCTTCCTTCATATAAATGGCGTCTTTTTCTTTCATAATGTCATAAAGACGCTGGTTACCCATAATAACGGTATCTAAAACAGTGAACTCGTCATATTTAAAATGATCCTGCTCTAATACGGATAAACGTTGTCCTGGTGTAATAATTACTTCACCATTGGTTGGTTCTAATACTCCAGATAAAATTTTTAAGAAGGTAGATTTACCGGCACCATTAGCACCAATTAAACCATAGCAGTTACCTTCGGTAAATTTAATATTTACTTCTTCAAATAAAGCTTTTTTTCCTAAACGAAGGGTGACGTTACTAGCTTGAATCATGACAGACATCCTTTCCAAAATGTTTTATTTCTTATTTAAATAATATTTTTATGCAACATCCCTATTGTACAAAAATTTCTCTATTTTTCAAGTGATTTCTTTTTTTTTAATAACACAAGTGAATCATACTTATGCTATAATATAAAATCATAAAAATGTAAAATATTATATAGGAGGACTTAAATGGATATACAAAAATTGCATAAACAAAACCTCATCATTATTTGGGTCGGGGTTGTGGTAATGATGGGACTTAGCGTTTTTGCATCCGGGGGAAATGTTTTAAAAGCTTTAAATGGATGTGTGGTACTTTTGATCGCAGGAGTGATTTCCACCATAGGCTATAAGTTTGTAAAAGAAGATTTGAAAAAAGCTATGGTTATGATATTGGCACCGGCTCTTGCTACAACAGCTTATTCTTATGTGTTGGGTGGAAATTCTGTGGCATTTTTAGCGAACTATTTATTTGTAGCTTTAATGGCAATATATTTTGAAGAACAATATGTAAAGAACTTTATTATTGTTATGGGGGCAGATGGTTTGCTTTGTGCCATTATTTTCCCATGGATTATTGACGGGGAAGAATATACTATTGCAGGAGCTTTAACAAAGGTTTCTATCTTAGTATTTGAAGCCGTTGCTTTGATTGTAGCTGTACGTCGAGGCAGAGCTTTTATAGAAAAAGCGGAGGAGACACTTGATCTCGTTCAGGAAAATGGCGAAACGGCCAATGGAATTGCAATAAATTTAAACAGTGCCATTGCAACCTGCAAAACCGGGGTAGATGATTTGGTTGTACAGGCCAACAGTGTTTCAGAGGCATCAGAACAGATGGGTAAGGTTGTAGAGTCTACAACAAATGCTACCATTACCTTTAGTGAAAAGATTAATAGTGCCAATGAAGAGGTAAATAGAAACTTTGAAATGGCAAAAGAATTAGAGGGAGCTTTTAAATTAGTTCGCCAGGCGGTAGATGATGGGGACCATGAAGTAAATGTATTCCAGGATGATCTTGGAAATATGGTTAAGGTAGTTACGGAAGCTCAGGTGGCTACCGATGGATTGATTGAAGAAATGACAAAGATTACCAGTATAACAGCAGAAATCAATGCCATTGCAGGACAGACTAATTTGCTTTCTTTAAATGCTTCTATTGAAGCGGCTCGTGCTGGTGAAGCAGGTAAGGGATTTGCGGTAGTAGCAGATGAGATTCGTCAATTAGCAGAACAAAGCTCTCAGGCTGCAGATAATATTAAAGAGATTTTGGACGGTCTTACAAATACGACTGGACAGGTATCTGACAAAATTAATGCTGGTGCCGAAGCTGCTCAAGAAGGCGTAGAAAAGATGACAAATCTTTTAGAGATGTTTAATGAAATTAGAAAATCAACAGAAGGGGCTGTTGGTTCTGTGGCACAGGAATATGATGTAATTGAAAATATCCGTCATAACTTTGCAGAGATTCAGGAGGAGATTGAAACTTTAGTTGCCACTAATGAAGAAAACTCAGCTATGATTCAAAGTATTTCTGAAAGTATTATGCAGCAGCATGATTCTGTAAATGATGTGGAACAGGAAATTTCAGGAATTGCCAGTCTATCTGATGAGTTAAAAAAACAGTTTAGCTAATTAATACATAAATTATTTTTGTGTTATTGGAAAATTGACTGAATATTTTTAAAAAAACCACAATTTGATATAAAAATTGTGGTTTTTTCTATTTAAATGTTCTAAAATAATTTTATTAGAGGATTTTACTACAGATTGGGGGAGTGAGGCAGTGAAAGAACAAAAGAAAATAGTACGCAAACAAAAAATCCTAATTCAGCAAATGATTTTTACAGCGATTATTGTTATAATTGCAACCATTATTTTGGCAGGATATGCCATTGTGGAAATGGATACAATTTATGACGAAGAGTGTGCCAGAACCTGTATGGTAGGTGCTGTGGAATTTGAAGAGGAATTAAATGTAGCAAAGCCTGGAGACTGGTCCATGGATGAAAATGGAGATGTCTATAAAGGCGAGTATTTGATGACAAATAACAATACAGTTATTGACGAAATGAAAACAAAAACTGCCTTGGATTATCAAATCTTTTATGGTACTACCGTAATTGCTACAACACTAGAGGATGAAAGTGGTAACCGTGTTATTAATCAGGAAACGGAATCGGAAGCGGCAAAGACTGCTTATAGCACAGGAACCAGTCAGGTTATGGGAGAAAGTGAACTCCATGGAAAAAGCTATTATGGCTACATTGTTCCTATGGAAAATTCCGATGGAAGTGTCGTTGGTCTTGTTTGTGCTTTTGACGAAAGTACTTCTGTTCATGAAGCAAAAATGACTCATGGAATTTATATGGCGATAATTGCAGTGATTATTCTTTTGGTTGTAATTATTGTTTCAGTGATTCGTTCTAGAAAAGTTACTTTAGTAATTGATAAGGTAACAGATGCATTAGAAGATCTTTCTAAAGGACATTTAGAGATTCACGTTCCAGAGGAAGCCTTAAGCAGAAAAGATGAGTTTGGTACCATAGCAGAAAGTACCCTAAAGTTAGATGAAGAACTAACAGCAATTATTAGAGCAACGAAAAAACTTTCTAAAGATGTATCAGGTTCTGGTGTAGAATTGTCCCAATCTTCACAACAGGCATCAGAAGCCTCTCTTCAGGTGAGCCAGGCCGTGGAAGAAATTGCAAAGGGAGCTATTTCTCAGGCAGAAAGTGTTCAGGTATCTGCAGATGATACTTCTAATATGGGAGAAGATATTGACGGCATTACCGACGATGTAAATGGCATGGATGGATATACTAGAAGTATGAAAGAAGCATGTGATAGTACCATGGATGCATTAGCAGAATTAATGGATCATAATAACAGGGTTGTTTCTTCTATGAAAGTAATTGAAGATAACATTCATACCACCAATGATTCTGTTAAAGAAATTGCAGAGGCTTCCGGCTTAATTGATGATATTTCATCACAAACCAACCTGTTATCACTAAATGCTTCTATTGAGGCTGCTCGTGCTGGTGAAGCTGGTAAGGGATTTGCAGTAGTAGCAGATGAAATTCGATCTTTGGCAGAACAGTCACAGCAGGCTGCATCTCAGATTAAAGAAATTGTAGATAAGTTAGTGGAAGGTTCTAAGGAAAGTGTTGAAACCTTAGGGGAATTAGATCATGAATTCCAGATGCAAAGTGAACAGTTACAGATGACGAGAAAAGATATGGATAATATGATTTTAGAAGTAGATAAGGTAACCCAAAGTTCTGATGCTATTACAAGACGTATAGAAACCTTAAATGCATCTAAGGCTAACTTAATTGAAATTATTTCTGATTTGTCAGCTATCTCAGAAGAAAATGCTGCAGCTACAGAAGAAACCAATGCCTCTGTAGAGGAATTAAATGCAACCTTTGAAGTAATCAATGATGATGCAAGAGAGTTACAGAAGATGGCAGTTGATTTAGATGAGTTGATTCGATTCTTTAAAATGAAGGAAGAAAGGCTGGCTTTAAATCCTTCAGAAGAAGAGAGCTTTGACGAGGGTGAATAAGGAAACTGTTAAATAATTAGCAGATATGTTAAAAAAATAATAATGAAACTTAAGATTTGGTGTACCGAATTTTAAACAAAATAAGGGCTTTCGGAGTATTGATTTTTCACTTCAAAGCCCTTAAACTAATCTTAGCGCCCTTTTTGAGGCGATTCATGTATGTATTCATTATTGTTATGAAAAGTATATAGTTTATATGTAGGAGGAAACAACATGATTAAGAGATCTATGAAAACCATGGATGGTAATCAGG
>JAIKXK010000067.1 GCA_024684155.1 Lachnospiraceae bacterium
TATGTAAAGGAAGAAAAGAAGCTGCGACTGCTACCGTAAGTATAAAAAGTAGGTCAGCAATAACAATTGCTTGTTTCTTCTTTAGAAGCTTATATAAGTTTTCAATTAACTGGTTCATTTACTTTCTTTATTCCTATATACCGGCTTCGTCCAAATACTTACGACAGTCCTCAATCACTTTTTGCATCACTTCTTTTCCAGGAGCACCTATGGTAAGTCTCTTATTTACACAGGTTTCAAGAGAAATAGCATCATAAATATCTTCTTTAAATTCAAGAGCAAAGCTTTGTAACTCTTCTAAGGTCATTTCATCAATGGAAATTCCCTTATCCAAGCAATGCAACACAATTCGTCCAATAATTCCATGGGCATCACGGAATGGGACTCCATTATTTACCAAATAATCTGCAGCATCTGTAGCATTCGTAAATCCCTTCATAGCTGATATCGCCATAGTTTCTTTATTAAACTTCATAGTAGCTAGCATACCATCAAATAATGCTACACAGCCCTTTACCGTATCCATAGCATCAAAGGCTAATTCCTTATCTTCCTGCATATCCTTATTATAGGCAAGAGGAATTCCCTTCATGGTAGTAAGAAGTGAAGTTAGAGCTCCATATACTCTACCAGTCTTACCTCGAACTAATTCTGCAATATCCGGATTTTTCTTTTGAGGCATAATGGAACTTCCTGTGGAATACGCGTCATCAATTTCTACAAATCCATACTCATTGGAATTCCAAATAATCACTTCTTCCGAAAAACGAGATAGATGCATCATGATTGTAGAAAGTGCTGATAAAAATTCAATCAAATAATCGCGATCTGATACCCCGTCCATAGAATTTTTGGTAGGTCCATAAAATCCTAATTCTTTTGCAGTAAATTCTCTATCTAATGGATAAGTAGTTCCTGCTAAGGCTCCACTTCCCAAAGGACAGTAATTCATACGCTCATAAATATCAAAAAGACGCAAACGGTCTCTTTTAAACATTTCAAAATAAGCTCCTAAGTGATGGGCTAAGGTAACTGGCTGGGCCTTTTGTAAATGTGTAAATCCTGGCATGTAGGTATCTAAATTTTCTTCCATTACCTTAAGAATAGTCTCTAAGAAATGAGCTAAAAGTTCATCGGTTTCCTTTACTTCTTTTCTTGTAAAGAGTCTCATATCCAAGGCCACCTGATCATTTCTGCTTCGACCGGTATGAAGTTTCTTTCCAGCATCTCCAATGCGGTCGATAAGATTTGCTTCAACAAAGCTGTGAATATCTTCATATTCCTCTGTAATAAGTAAACTTCCCTCGTCTACATCATTTTCAATAGAATCCAATCCCTTTAAGATTTCTTCTTTTTCTTCTTCTGTTACAATGCCCTGCTTGCAAAGCATTTTTACATGCGCACGGCTTCCTTCTACGTCTTCATGAAAAAACTTCTGGTCAAAACCAATGGATGCATTAAATGCATATACTAATTTATCTGTCTCCTTTTGGAAGCGTCCGCCCCATAACTGTGCCATAATCTTTTTCCTTTTCCTTTCCTATTTACTTTCTTCTCTTTCCCTTAAAGAATATACGCACCCACAATAATCCTGTCGATACATATCGTATTCCTTTGATATTTCACAAGAACGAAGATATCCGTTCTTCTTTTTAAAATCACTCGGCAAATATGAGATTCCTAACTCTTGCCCGATTTTTTCTCCGATTTGATTTAACACCTGTGAATCCTTCATAGGGGAAATACTTAAGGTCGTGCAAAAATAATCCATCCCCTCTGCCACAGCCCGCTTTGCTGTTTCTCTTAGACGAAGATCATAACATTTCAAACAACGTCTTCCCCGTTCCGGTTCTTTCTCTAATCCCTTTGCAACCTCTGAATAAAAACGGTCTTTTTCAAAATCACCCTCGATAAACTTCACCGGATACTTTGCAGGAAAGCGCTTTATAAAACTTTCCTGTTCCTTTACTCTATGATAGTACTCCTCATCAGGATAAATGTTTGGGTTGTAATAAAACACTGTAACATAAAAATACTCTGATAAAGTCTCAATGCAGTAACTCGAACACGGCGCACAACATGAATGTAACAAAAGGGATGGTGTACTTCCATCCCTTTGTAACCGGTTTACTAAATTTTCAAATTCTTTTTGATAATTAATCTTATTCATAATCTCTTGTAAACAAAAATAACATACAAATTGCTCCAGCATAAACCAGTGCCATAAGTAACATAAAGGCAACTTTTCCAAAGAATACTCCTGCCACAATTTGTCCAATAAATACAAGACCGTGAACCCAAAGAGGAATCTTATCTAAAAGTGCTGCAAGGGCACATTCTAATACAATAAATATTCCTACTGCTGCAATGGGAACCCCAATTACTTTAAAGCTCACAATAAAAAATACTACTAAACATACTAAATAAATGATCCCTGCTACAAATGGAATTGGGAACTTACTATTCTTTAAATTTAAATTTGCCATAACAACTCCTTAAAAATTGTTTTAAAATCCTTGCCTATTATACCAATAGTCCTTTTTCTTCGCAAGAACGACAGAAAAATCCTAAGATAAGTTGAGCTTACTTGGATCAATCTTTAAATCAATATCTAATTCTATATCATCGCTATCCGCCTCCATGGCAGCCTGTAACATCTTTTCAGTTTCTTTTTGATTTAGAGACTCTAATAATCCCGGTGGCATAAACTTAACGGTACATCCCATGGCAACACGTCCCTTTACCTCAAAGAAACGTACCACATTTGCATCTATTTCATAGGCATGTAATACATCTGCGGAATCTCCCATAGTAAATCGAATACTACAGCCATCCCC
>JAIKXK010000297.1 GCA_024684155.1 Lachnospiraceae bacterium
CACTCTGCCCATCAGAACAAATATCAACAACTTCGAACCCTTGTATGGAATTGATTATATCACACATGAGCTTTCTCATGAGTGCAGAGTCATCCACAACTAAAACTCGATACATCTCTACCCCTGTTCTTTCTTTCGAATTTTACGATCCTCTTCAAAAATGAAGCGAATTATAGTTTCTTGCATCTTTGAATCTTTAAATAAAAACTTAAATCGATATTGATAGTTCTTTGATTCTTCTACTTTTTGAACGGCAATAAGCTTTGCCATCAATTCAACCTTTTGCTGTTCTCCTCTGACTTCAATATAAAACTGTAAATCACAATAGTTTACATCTTCTATCTTCTTCTCAGATACAGCTCGAAGTCCTCCACCACTAATATCTACAATTGTTCCAAGTATAGTTGGGTGGATTTTTTTGTTTTCTTCCGATTCTAAATATTGGAATAACTCCGTAACATCATCGGAAAGTGCTACATTATCTTCTACGCCCGAAAAGCTTATGGGCATTAAACAATTTAAACGATAGTATTCTCTACGCTGGAAACGTTCAAGCTTAGTTAATAATTGTGCTTTTATTAAATAAAAATTACCTCGTTTAAATCGTTCTTTTATAGTTCCTTCAGCTTTATACATTCCTGTTTCTGATATAAATATAAATTCATATCGTACATTGACTGGTAATAGTAAAAGCTTTCCGCCTCTGGTTGGCATATCTAATTCTAGTAAGCCATCTTTGGAAATATCAAAAATTCTACTAACAAAAACGCTAGCTTCTTCACCTTTATTTGATTGACGATTTGCTTCCTGAACAAATCGAATATTCACTTTTAGACCTGGTTTAATCTCCTTATAAGTCATTGTCAACTCCTATTTTTTTATAAAGCTGTTGAAAAAACGGAAAAGACCTTGCCCGCTTTGCTGCGGAATATCATTTCCTATCAGCTTATTTGCCAATTCAAAATAAGCACGTGACGATTTAGAAGTAGGTGATGAAAGTGAAACAATTTGCTGATTTCTCACTGCTGTTTCTAATATTGTATCATAAGGTATGTTTCCAAGATAGTTTAGATTTCCATTTAGAAATTTTTTTACTACAGAATTTAATTTTGTATATACCGCTTGACCTTCATTTTCGGAAGTTACCTTATTTGCAATTATATGAATGTTAGGCTTATTTTTTATATAATCAACGCTTTTATATACAGATTTTACTAAGGAATAGGCGTCCGTAATAGAACTTGGTTCCGGTGTAGTGATTAATAAAACCTCTGGACTAGAAACTACGAAATCTAAAACAGTGTCGGAAACTCCTGCTCCTGTATCAATCAATAAAATATCGCAATAGTTATTTAATTTAGATAAACCATAAATAACACCATTTAGCTGATCTTTATTTAGATTATTTAACTGCAGGATTCCTGAACCACCGGAAATAAAACCAATGTCTTCTGGTCCCTTTGTTATTATATCGGATAATTCCATGTCGCCAAACACATAATCTGAAAGATTATATTTTGGAATAGTGCCAAACATAACCTCTACATTGGCAGTACCAAAATCTGCATCTAAAATTATAACACGTTTTCCTAGTTTTCGAAATTGGAGTGCAAGGTTTACCGCTGTATTAGATTTTCCAACACCGCCCTTTCCAGATGTGATGGTAAAAATTTTAGCTTCCTTTGCCATATTCACATTTTGTGCTTTCACAACATTTCGAAGTGATTGTGCCTGATCCATTTAATGACCTCCCAAAAGTTGTTTTACAATTTTTTGAGAATCGATTACTTCGATGTCATCTGGGACAGTTTGTCCTGTTGTTACATAGGAGAGATCTGCGTTTGTGTATAATTTCATGTTTAAAAGATTTCCATAAGAAATTGTTTCATCTAGTTTAGTGAAAATAATTTTAAAGCTTGTGAAGTTTTTATAGGTATCAACAATTTCTTTTAAATCGTGATATTTTGTAGTTGCAGAAAGTACCAAAAATATTTCTTTTTCATATTCGTCAGATACAGTGGATAATAATTTTTTCAAATCATCTTTTTGCACTTGATTTTTATGAGAAAAACCAGCGGTATCAACTAAAACCAAATCCATATCTTTGTATTTTTCAACTTCTGTATTAAAGTCATTGATATCATAAACAATAGATACTGGGGAAGATAAAATATTTGCATATACATTTAATTGATCTGCTGCTGCAATTCGATAGGTATCGGTTGTAATAAAGGCAACGTTTTTTTTGTGCTCAATTTTAAATTTCGATGCAATCTTTGCTATGGTGGTTGTTTTACCAACACCAGTTGGTCCAATGACAAAGACAATCTTCGGTTTTTTCTCAGAAAGTGTAATGACATTTGGTTTTCCAAATTTTAACACCATTTTTTGATAGACGTTGGAAATTAAATAATCAAGACTGCTTCCTGAAGAAATGACATTGCCTAAATCATCTAGTATCTGATTTACATAGCGTTCATCTACTTCATTATCCATTAAAATGTTATAGAGCATTTTTAAGAAGTTTAATTGCTCTTTATTGTTCATGGAAGGAGTTTGTACTGCTTGAGACGGACTTGACTTAGGTTGTACAATTGGTTCTTTTGCCTTGGTATTCATATCGCTAAAAGAAACAAAGGTTTTTGTTTCTTCTTCAGATTTTACGTAAGTGGTTGTATCTAATGATGTAGTCTTTTTTGCAGGTTTTGCATAAAGATCTATAGCAGACTCTTTCTCACTTTTTTCTACCATTTCTCCAATTTCACGGAATGCGCTTTTTAAATCAGCTTCATTGACATTTGAAACGGAAGAAGTTGTCTTAGAAGGAGTTTCTGGTTTTAAAGAAATGGCTTCATCTGCCACAGCTTCAAAATGATTGCCAGATGTAGAGGGAGCGCTCTTTTGTACAGGTGGAAAGGAGTGGTCGTTTTCTTCTATGGCTGCAGTTACCTCGTAAATAGGTGCCTTAAACAAACCCATAATACCACCTTGTTTTTGCTCTTTAATATTCATGATTACAACTTGACTTCCAAGTTCTTTTTTTGCTGCCTCAATGGCTTCTTCTTTTGTTTTTCCGCTAAATTTCTTAATTGTCATCTTACGCTGTTACCATTCCTACTGATTTTAATTCCACATTTGACTCAACTTCATTATAAGACACTACGATTAAATCATCAAAGTAATCGTCAGCTAATTTCTTAAAATACATACGAACAATTGGGGAACATACAATAATTGGTGTACGTCCCTGGTCTTCCATTTTTTTCATTTGTTCGCCACAGTTATCCATAATTGCTCTGACTCTTTGTGGATCAAGGGTGAGGTATGCTCCTTGTTCGGTTTGCTTAATAGAAGACATAATTTCCTGTTCTACCTTTGGATCAACTGTAATAACAAAGTTTTCTTCGTTAGGTGCAAAATATCGACCAGATATGGCACGTTTTAAGCCCTGACGAACATATTCTGTTAAAACATCGGTGTCTCTTGTGGTAGCAGCTCTATCTGCTAATATTTCAAAGATAGATAGTAAATCTCGAATCGAAATACCTTCCCGCAATAAATTCTGTAATATTTTTTGGACTTCACCAAGACCAAGTAAAGATGGAATCAGTTCGTCTACTAATACTGGATTGGTTTCTTTTAGATTGTCCACAAGATTTCTGACATCCTGTCTTGTTAATAGTTCTGCAATATGACTTCGTATCACCTCAGTTAAATGTGTGGCAATAATAGATGGAGGATCTACAACCGTATAGCCTAAACTTTCCGCTCTTTCTCTTTGAGATTCTGAAATCCAAAGTGCTGGTAAATGGAAAGAAGGTTCAAAGGTTTCAATACCGGTAATTTCCTCTTCTACATATCCGGGATTCATGGCCATATAGTGATCAAACATAATATCACCTTCTGTTACCTGGATACCCTTTATTTTTATGATATATTGGTTTGGATTTAACTGGATATTATCTCGTAAACGAATAATAGGTACCACAGTACCAAGTTCAAGAGCAATCTGCCGTCGAATCATTACAACACGGTCTAATAAGTCACCACCCTGATTTACATCTGCAAGAGGAATAATTCCATATCCAAACTCAAGTTCAATTGGATCAACAGAAAGAAGGGATACCACATTTTCTGGACGGCGGATTTCTTCTGCTGCTTCCTCTTCTTCCTGAACCTCCTGTTCGATGGTTTCTTCGCCAATGGTTTTTTGCATATTATAGCCAACCAGGATTAGCATTCCACCAAAAAGGATGAATAGCAAATCATTTAGAGGCGTTGTGATTCCAAGGAAAATCATTACAGCACCAACAATAAACATAACTTTTGGTAAACCAAATAGCTGTTTGATAAGAGTACCAGAGAAATCTGCACTCTTTGCACCCTTTGTAATTAAAATACCTGTAGCTAATGAAATAGCTAAGGATGGAATCTGAGAAGAAAGTCCATCACCAATGGTTAAAAGACCATATTGGTT
>JAIKXK010000306.1 GCA_024684155.1 Lachnospiraceae bacterium
TTCATTTTTCTTGCTTTGTTTAAAATCTCATCGATTAAAGCTACATTTGATTTGTTTTTTTCTGCGTAATCCAAGCTTTCACGAATTTCCTCGTCGCTAATAAACTCTTCCGCTTTTGGTGATTTCACATCATACATACTATTTTTTAACCTCCTTCGGTCGGTTCAGTGTTTCTTTTGCAGAAACTATTTTATCTATCATACAAACAACAAGAGCCTCCCTTGACCCCGGAACTCTTGTCAGATTGAGCGGCCACATATGGGTTTTTATAATTCCCTGTACTTTTTCATCTATTTCAAAATCCCTTAAAGCATTAAGCAGTGCTCGATCTGCATGGTGATACCCATGCAAATGATCACCATAGGTATGCCAGTCATATAAGTAATAATCATGTAGAAACGCTCCTACCACTAAAGCCTTTTCATCACATCTTATATGAAATCGTCTTACAAAATAAAAAGAGTGTTTTGCCACATCCATACAGTGGTCAAAGGTAGTTACGTCACTATGTTGAACGTATTTTTTCATTTCCTGGCATTTCGGATCTTCTGAAACAATCCTTACCAATTCTTCAAATTCAACGTTCTCTGTTTTCATCCTCTTTTAACGCCTTCTTTAACTTCTCAAACATTTGAGTTTTTTCTTTCATTTTAAAGGTAGTGATACTGCGCAAGTGATGTTTTTGTTTTCTGTTCATATGCTGAACTTTTTCTCGAAATACATTTGGCGCCTCTGACATTTTTTCTTTCCAAACCATAGGTGCTTCTGTAATTTTTTCTTTTAATGCTTCAGGTGCATCTGATATCTTCTCTCTTAATACTTCCGGTGCTTCTTGTATTTTCTCTTTAATGGTATCCGGAGCTTCCGTCATCTTTTCTTTAATTACGCCTGGAGCACTTGTTACCATTTCCACAGATGCTTCCATCCGCTCATCAAATTTTTCCGTTACATCATCTAAATATGATAATAATTCCGTAATAGATGCTACAGAAACTGCTAAATCCATTCCCAAAATAAAGATGAAAGCTGAGGCTATTATTTCATTTATAATCGGATGAAGACTCATACCACCTGTAAGTCCTAAAAACCAAGGGAAAAAATATTTTACTAAAACTACTCCTGCCACACCAAAGCCAAGGCTGGCCGGAAGACAGATTCTTCCTTTGATATTAAAAGGAACATTGGAATAATCCCACCACATGGCATGGAATCTTTTTTCTAAGATAAAAGATACTATATATTCTAACACTGCACTACCAAACATGCAGATGAAAAATACTTTCCACATGGGAGTGTCTCCTCCATGGAAAACAGGAATCTCATTGAAAACTACCATGGCTCCAAGAGCGCCAATTCCATAAATAGGACAAATCGGTCCAAATAGAAATCCCCTGTTATCCCAATGTCCTGTAGTTATGGTGCAATAGGTACATTCATAAATCCATCCAATAAAACTAAAGATGATAAACTTAATAATATAATCTGCAACAATCATCCCCGTAATTCCTTCCATATTAGAAGCTCATCTTCTTTTACCTTGCATAAGTAAAAAATAATCTCTACTCCCGCCTGACGGGCCTCTTCAAAAGCCACTTTAAATTCAGGATGTGTTTCTTCATTTGGAAGCACCTTTTCTATGCCTTCCATCTGAATTACAAATCCCACCTTACAATGATACCCCTCCCCGCTTAATCGGGCAAGTTCTCTTAGATGCTTTACTCCCCTGTCTGTAGGAGCATCTGGAAAGTATCCAATCCCTTGTTTTTCAAGGGTGCAGCCCTTAATTTCCATAAGGATTTTTTCATCACTTTGTTCCATATAAAAATCAATCCGGGAGCTTCCTATGGTATATTCTGGCTTGATATAATCATAATTTTTTGTCTCCAACCACTCCTTTACCACCTTGTTAGGAGCCTGAGAATCCATATTAATAAGACCAAATCCTTCCTTATAAACAGCAATAAGGTCATATTTGGTCTTTCGATTTGGGTTATCCCCTTCTTCTAATATAACGGTTGCTCCTGGAATTAAAAGCTCCTTACAGCGTCCCGTATTTTTCACATGAACAACTTCCTCTTGTCCATCTATAGTTACATAAGCGATAAAACGATTTGGGCGAGAGACAAAGGTTGCTCTCTTTATCTTTTTATACTTCATAGTTTCTCCAAATAAAAAACCAAGCATCCTGCTTCGAATCAAAAAGGCCGGCCGTTACCAAAACAGTTAACTCAACCCAGGCACCCTCACGGCACATGAGAGGTCCTACTTAGTGCTGCTCCATTCCTGACCTGACACGGTTCGCAGGTTCCCA
>JAIKXK010000321.1 GCA_024684155.1 Lachnospiraceae bacterium
CCATACTCCTCAATATCTTTTTCATTTCGGGAATCTTTCATCTTCCCTAACAACTCCACAGCATCGTCTATATAGGAAAAATAGATTTCATACAAAATCACAATCAATTCTGTCTGATTGGATTCTGTAATTCGCAATGTAAAAGAGGAAATTTTTTCTTTCTTCATTTAAACTCCTTACTGTAATAACTGAAGTGCCATCTGTGGTAATTCATTTGCCTGAGAAAGAGCACTTGTTGCAGTCTGAGATAATACATTTAATCTAGTATACTCTGTCATTTCTAACGCCATATCCACATCGGAAATTCGAGAAATTGCTGAATTCATATTTTCTGAAGTTTCATCTAAGCTGGCGGTCGCTGAATCCAAACGGTTGGTATAAGCACCAAGAGAAGACCGGACTTTGTTTACAGAAGCAATTGCCTCATCTGTTTGAGTAATCGCACGAGCTGCTCCAAAAACTGTTGTAACATCCACGGTATCAATATATAAACTTTCTGTGTCACATGCTGGAATCTTAACACTCATTTGCTGGCCTTCGTTAGCACCAATCTGAAGCACCATAGGACCCATAGTGGTAACATTCATTTCTACTGTTCCTGTAGCTCCCGCATCTAACATCATAGTCATTTCAAACCCACCAACATCTGTAATTTCAATTTTATTTCCTTTATAAGTTACAGTTGCGGTTGCCGGTGAATCTGAGAAGGAAGATGTCGTATCAAGGGTTATTTCTGCATCAACTCCTGTGGCACTTTGTGTTTCAGAAAGACCAAGTTCTGCAGCTAAATCTGCATCATCTACATCAATTGTTACTATTCCTTCTGTTCCATAAGCAGTTGAGACAAAAGATAGGGCATCTGTTGCACTACCACCCATACTTGCTTCTCCAATTTCAGCTCCATTACGAATTGCTTCGTATACTTCTTCCTGTGTCATACCTGCTGTAAGAGTTACGTTATATCCATTAATGGATATTGTTCCTGAATTTGCCAAAGTAGTTGGAATCGTACCACCTGTAATAGTAGCCTGAGTTGCTGCACTATCAATGGCAAAAGCATATTCTCCTGCTGGTACTTCTTCAGAAATCTGAATACGGGAAACATTCTCTGCATATACACGATTGTCTAAAGATCCATCTAATAAATTCTTGGTATTAAATTCTGTCGTAGAAGAAATACGATCTACTTCTTCCTTCAACTTATCAATCTCTACCTGAATGGCTTCTTTTTCTTCCTGTGAATTTGTATCGTTGGCAGCCTGTACAGCTAACTCTCTCATACGCTGAAGCATGGATGTTACCTCATTTAATGCACCATCGGCAGTTTCTAATACACTAGTTCCATCAGAGGAATTTCTTGAAGCCTGATTAAGACCATTAATCTGTGCCTGCATTTTATTTGAAATAGCCATTCCCGAAGGATTGTCCTTTGCATGATTGATTTTAAGACCAGAAGATAATCTCTCCATAGACTTTGCTAGTGAATCTTCCGTAGGAAGCAACTGATTGTTTGTAGTGACTGCGGAAATATTGTTGTTAACTTTCATAAGTTTACCTCTCTATCATAAAAAAATTGCCAAAAGTTGCGTGAAAACCAAAAATGCTTCCATGCATTCTTTTGACAATCCTTGTCTCTACTGTATATATCGGAAACTTACTCTAAATCTTAAGAATAAATTTCTAAAAAACTTCTTAAGATGCAATCTCTCCAAGGGATGTAATAAAGGCCTTTGCAATTCCATAAAGTTTTGTAGTCTGAATACTTCTTTGTTCTGTAGTGGTTTCAAAGTCATATTCTTTTTCATCATAAATAGAATTTGCATCTGTACCTTCATCCCAACCAAAGCTTAAAGAAACTGGCATCTCGGCTGCCTTTTGCATAGCAGATGCAATTTCTGACATACGGGAAGATAAAAGCTCTCTTGTGGCAGGTTCACTTGTAGTAATAGAGCCATCCAATACATCATTTTCATACTTAAAGCTGGCAGATACTGCTCCTGTTGTTTCCATGTCAAAGGTAATATCTACCTGACCTTTATCTTCTTCTTTTCCACGAACAATCTTTAGAGACATGTTTCCATATTCATCTGCAACCATAATTGGAATAGCAAACTGCTCGGTTTCTCTGGCTCTTTGTCCAAGCATCTGAAGCTGCTTTACGGTGATTTGCATTCCTCGAACATCAATAGAGGTAGCATCTTTTTCTACCAGCATATTTCGCATAACGTTTTCTGCAGTTTCCGCCAGTTTTTCCTGAGCCTCGGCCATCTCTTCCGGAGTTTTCGATGCCTCTCCCATGGCCTCAATGATATCTTCCATGGTAGTTTGAAGTTCCAAATCCAGATTCTCAAAATCCAAATCTGAACCGATTTCAGAGAATACTTCCCGGTCTGAATTTAGATTATTCGCCAGATTTTTATACATCTGATTCCTATTATTTAAATACTGACTCCAGGCTTCAAGATATGCCGGTGTAGTTGGGAAATCCATTTGATGAAGCATCTGATACACCTTTTCTTCTGAAGCAACTGCCTGCTGCATACGAGAAATTTCTTCCCTGACAAAGGCCTCCTCTTCCGCCTTGTCACTATCCATGTTTTCCAAAGCTGATGCAAACTGATCCGGATTCATATTCATATAAGAATCTTCATTTTCAAACTGCATCATCTTGGACGGAGAAATCACATCCCCTGCATCTATCGTTCTCATGGTCATAAAGGATGCTTCTATTTGCTGGGTAATCGATAAGGATGAGGTGGTACTATTTACTCCTGCAAAATCATCATCCACGGTATAGTCCATATTCCCTTTCTTTTTGGTACGGACTGCTCCCATCATATTCCGAAGGGTTAAGTCAGCCCCCTGATTCAAAAGCTGTCCTATGACAGCTCCATCTGTTTTTTCCACCTGGTGAATCAGACGATATACTCCAATAAAGCTTTGACGCTGTTCTTCTGTAATTCCATTTTGACGCTCTAACTTCCATAAAAATTCTGCATATCCTTTGGCATCATCGGAAGAAGACTGATCCTTTGTATCGGAGGAAGAATCCCCACCAGATGCAGAAACTTCTTTTGCTTTTTCAATCAAATCTGTTAATTTCATATCCAAAGGATTATAACCACTTTTAATCATAGAAGTTACAGTCTTTGGTGTCAGGGCCTTGAAAGCGCTCTGAACAGTTTCATCTGCATACTTCATAACAGATATATTTTCTGTGGTAATTTCTAAAGAGTTATATCCTAAAATTCGAACTGCCCGTTCATTTGCCTCTGTGGCCTCTAATCCTAAATCCTCTAAAATATCA
>JAIKXK010000360.1 GCA_024684155.1 Lachnospiraceae bacterium
GACTGGAAGACAGCTGCTATGGTTCGTTTAATGAAAGTTATGACCGAAGGCAAAAAGGACGCAAAGGGTACTTCTTTCATGGAAGATTACACTTACAACCTTGTTCCTGGAAAAGAAGGAATCTTACAGGCTCATATGTTAGAGGTTTGCCCTACTATTTCTGATGGCCCTATCGGAATTAAGGTTTGTCCTTTATCTATGGGTGACAGAGAAGATCCTGCTCGTTTGGTATTTACAGCTAAAGAAGGTCCTGCTATTGCTACTTCTTTAATTGACTTAGGTGATAGATTCCGTCTTATCATCAATGAAGTTGATGTAAAAAAGACAGAAAAGCCTATGCCTAAGCTTCCAGTTGCTACTGCCTTCTGGACTCCTAAGCCAAACCTTCAGACAGGTGCTGAAAGCTGGATTTATGCAGGTGGTGCTCATCATACAGCATTTACCTATGATTTATCTACAGAACAGATGGCTGACTGGGCTGCTGCTATGGGCATCGAAGTTGTTTACATTGATGCGGATACAACCATTCGTGGATTAAGAAACGAATTACGTTGGAACGAAATCGCTTTTCGTAAATAGGAGGATACTATGAGCGCAGATAAATCTACTATTAAATCCTGGATTGCTGATGCAGACACCTATCTTGGTATTGAATTTGGTTCTACACGAATCAAAGCTGTTTTAATTGGCAAAGACTTCTCTCCTATTGCTCAGGGAAACCATGACTGGGAGAATCGTCTGGAAGATGGCATTTGGACTTATACCTTAGATGATGTATGGCAGGGAATCCAGCATGCTTATTCAGAGTTAAAAAAGGATGTCTCAGAAAAATATGATGAGACCCTATCTAATATAGGAGGTATCGGTATCTCTGCCATGATGCACGGATATCTTGCCTTTGATAAAGATGATAATCTCTTAGTACCTTTCCGTACCTGGAGAAATACCATCACAGGTCCAGCTTCAGAGGAATTAACAAAGTTATTTAATTTCGCTATTCCTCAGCGTTGGAGCATTGCTCATTTATATCAGGCTATTTTAAACAAGGAAGAGCACGTATCAGATATTTGTTACCTTGCTACCTTAGATGCCTATGTTCACTGGATGTTAACTGGTGAAAAAGTGACTGGTATTGGTGATGCAGCAGGAATGTTCCCAATTGATTCAAAGACTCTTGACTATGATGCTGACCTATTGAAAAAATTTGACAACCACGTCTCCTCTTATGGATTTTCATGGAATCTAAAAGATATCCTTCCAAAGGTACTTCCTGCCGGAACCCCCGCAGGTGTACTTACCTCAGAAGGTGCCCTTCGTTTAGATCCCAGCGGTGACCTTCGTGCGGGAATCTCTCTCTGCCCGCCGGAGGGTGATGCCGGTACAGGAATGGTAGCAACCAATTCTGTAAAGGTCCGCACAGGTAATGTTTCCGCCGGAACAAGTGTATTTGCCATGGTGGTTTTAGAACACTCTTTGAAAAAAGCACATTCTGAAATCGACATGGTTACTACCCCTTCCGGAGAAGCTGTAGCAATGGTTCATTGCAACAACTGTACTTCAGACTTAAATGCCTGGGTAAATATCTTTGATGAATTTGCCACGCTTTCTGGAAATAAATTAGATAAAAATGAATTATACGGATTACTTTATAACAAAGCCCTAGAAGGTGACTCAGATTGTGGCGGATTACTCGCTTACAACTACTTCTCAGGTGAACACATTACAGGACTAAGTGAAGGCCGTCCTATGTTTGTTCGTCATCCTGATGATAACTTTACCTTAGCTAACTTTATGAGAACCCATCTTTATACCTCCCTTGGTGCACTAAAGACCGGGCTTGATATTCTCTTCAAAGAAGAAAAAATTCAGGCTGATATGTTACTTGGTCATGGTGGATTCTTTAAAACAAAGGGTGTTGGTCAAAAGATTATGGCTGATGCTACTGGCTTACAGGTAAAGGTTATGGAAACTGCTGGCGAAGGTGGCGCCTGGGGATGTGCAATCCTTGCTGCCTATGCCGCAAATAATAAAGATAATGAAGCTCTATGTGACTACTTAGATAACAAAGTATTCAAAGACTCAGAAGGCTCCATTTTAGATCCTGATCCAAAGGATGTTGCCGGATTTGATAAATTTATGAAACGCTACTCTGCTGGTCTTGCAATTGAAAAAGCTGCAGTAGAAAGCATCTAAGGAGGAAAAGTTTTGTTAGAAAAATTAAAAGAACAGGTTTATCTTGCAAATATGGAATTACCTAAGCGTAATTTAGTAACTTATACCTGGGGAAATGTTTCAGGCATTGACCGCGAAAGCGGATACTTTGTAATCAAACCAAGTGGTGTTGATTACGAAAAATTAACTCCAGAAGATATGGTAGTTATGGATTTGGAAGGAAATCGCATAGAAGGAAAATTAAATCCTTCTTCTGACACTCCTACTCACCTTGAACTATACAAAGCTTTCCCTACCATTGGTGGAATTGTTCATACTCATAGCCCTCATGCTACAGCCTGGGCTCAGGCAGGTCGTGGAATTCCCTGCTATGGAACTACTCACGCTGATTACTTCTATGGAGAGATTCCTTGTGCAAGAAATCTTACTCCTGAAGAAATTGAAGAAGCCTATGAAAAAAACACTGGTCTTTCTATTATTGAGACCTTCAGGGAAAAGGATTTAAATCCTGATTACGTTCCTGGCGTACTTTGCAAAAACCACGGACCTTTTACCTGGGGAAAAGATGCAGATAATGCTGTATACAATGCAGTTGTACTTGAGGAAGTAGCAAAAATGAACCTTATGACAGAGATTTTAAATCCTAAGGCTGACAACACTACTCCACAGTCTATGCAGGACAAACACTTCATGCGTAAGCATGGTCCAAACGCTTACTATGGCCAAGGTGACCATTAGTTTATATAAGAATTAAGATGTAAAGAAAGGATAGTAAAATGAAATTTTTTATCGACACAGCCAACGTTGACGAAATCAGAAAAGCAAATGATATGGGAGTAATCTGTGGTGTTACCACAAACCCTTCTTTAATTGCAAAGGAAGGCAGAGACTTCAATGAAGTTATCAAAGAAATTACTTCTATCGTAGATGGTCCTATTTCAGGAGAAGTAAAAGCTACTACTCAGGACGCTGAAGGCATGATTAAGGAAGGTCGCGAAATCGCTGCCATCCATCCAAATATGATTGTTAAGATTCCTATGACCGTTGAAGGTTTAAAGGCAACAAAGGTTTTAGCTTCAGAAGGAATCAAAACTAACGTAACATTAATCTTCTCTGCTAACCAGGCACTTTTAGCCGCACGTGCTGGTGCAACATATGTTTCTCCTTTTTTAGGCAGATTGGATGACATCAATGTTCGTGGTACTGATTTAATCTCAGAAATCGCTGAAATCTTTGCTGTAGCTGGAATCGAAACAGAAATCATCGCAGCTTCTGTTCGTAATACCATCCACGTTACAGACTGTGCTCTTGCAGGTGCTGATATCGCTACTGTTCCTTACAAGGTAATTGAACAGATGACAAAGCATCCTTTAACAGATCAGGGAATTGAAAAATTCGTTGCTGATTACAAAGCTGTATTTGGAGAATAATATCTCTAGTACTATAAACACACAAAAATACAAGGCCTTGGAAATAAATCCCAGGCCTTGTATTTTTGTTATGAAGAGAAAAGTAAGAATGTAATTGTCTGTTTTATAGAGATCCCTCATCAAAGTTTTCTTTTATAAAGTCAGGGTACTGGCCTCTTATAAATGTAAAACTATATGCATCATCTATGTCATAACATGTGATGGATATATCTAATAATTGCTCATATTTCGCACGATTATCCCAATGGGTATATAAATATGTTTGGTCCACTGGCACCATCTGATCTAATACCTGTTGCATTTCATCTGCATCCAAAACATTGTAGTAATCCACATCTTCATTCGTAATTGTGGTTTCAGTCTTACTCCAATCCGAAGGACAAATCCATCCTGAAATTGACATATCCTGAATCTCTTCTGCATTCGGACCATCCATCATTATTCTGTCGTAAATATCATATTTTTCTAAGAAAGCAATGGTATTTGAAAAACTTTCATATATTGGATAGGTAATACTAAATTCTTTATTATAATCATGATATTCAGATTCAATTGTATTTTCTGAAGAATTCCAATATGCTAACTGCCCAAGTACCTTTTCCCTCTTTACAAAAGAGAAATTATACTGTTTTAAATCCGTTTTATAAGCTTCAATAAATTCATCCACTTCTTCTTTGGATAAGTTAACCGAATTATTTCCATTAATATACATGAACTCATTTCCATCGCAGTAATTTCTCAATTGATCCAAATTGGAAAACTCAAAAGCAACATCTTTATACTCATCACTACCAAGTACTGCATTCATTGCATCATCATTTGCTGTAAATGGAATACATCCAGTACGGTAAACTATTTTTCCATTTTTCAAGCGATACATAAAATGAACTGTATAGGTTTCGGCTGAATTTGCAATATCCTTTGCCTCAACGCCTTCTGGAAGTTTATCATACTCTCCTTTGTCTAGTGCACATTTTGTATTCATTCCTATTTCTGCCACCTTTGCAACGGCATCATAATCAGTTAAATGCATATACTCTCTTGCATAATATGCAGCAGTAGTATCTGTGATATAATTTCCATTTAAAATATAATTGCTAACCGTTTCATTTTCACAAGCCATAGCACAATCTACTACTTCACTTTTGTCTGGAATATATTCATCGTATCCAATCCAGTCATATTTCATTCCAAAGCAAATCAGTAGCGCTATTACACCAAATAATGGAATCTGCCATGCCTTTTTCTTAAATGCCTTAATATCTACAGCATATACAATTTCCATAATACAACAGACAATAAGTGCACCTAAGAACACTCCAATTACTAAAGGTAAATTTCCTTTTGTAGGAGAATCTACTCCCCAGAAAATAAGGAGTAAAAATCCACTCCAGATTCCTGCAATAACGGAAGTCGTAATTTTCACTAACAACTCCACAATTGGAAATACAATCGGACGACCTGCATATTCCGCTTTTCTTTTATTATAAGAAACATAAGCCAAAGCAAAGGCTACTAAAGCTATTAACAGATTTTTCCCCATACAAGGCAAAAGCGTTGCCCCATAGTTTGCACTTCCTGTAAATCCAGTAATTGCAATAATCTGATTATAAATTGGAGATGAAATCATATTCACCACATTTGTTAGTAAATAACTATTTACTCCATTCCAGGTAGAATAAGTACAAAAGAATTCACTGGCAATAAACCCTATTGTGAGTCTGCCGACTAATTCTATCAATAGGAAAAACACTGACATTAATACAGAAATCAAAGTATTTCCTGTAACAGTCTGAGCCAATACGCAAATAGAAAATACTGACAAAAAATAAATAAAACACTCTACAAAAGAGCATAAAGCATTTTGTAATAAGAGTACTGGTTGTCCTACATAAAATATGCTAATCAGATACATGCAGATATAGGAAAGACCCATAATCATCAAATAAATGAAAATTCCATTGAGATAAACCTGAAGAAAATATCTCATCTTTTTTACCGGCTGACTCAAGTAAAAATCCACTGTCTTTTCTTTATATAAATAATTGTAGGAATTTAATCCAATTAATAACGCAAAAATAGTTGCTCCAAAAATGGTTACAGAACTTCCTCTTCCAATACATATACTGATTGCATGCATTAGATTGTATTTTTGCTGTACAGCATTCCCCATGAACTCCTGTTGAATGTTATGAAGTGATAACACATAAATCAATAAATATCCCAAAAAGGATATTAATGCTAATAGAGATATAAGCCATGTCCTGTTTTTCATCAGGGCCTTTTGCGTCGACATTCTAGCCTTGGATGATGTTTTTAATGTCATAGCCAACCACCTCCGTTTCACTGATAAATATTTCCTCTAAAGTTAAAGGTAAAGTTTCAAGTAAAATCGTATTTACATGCTCATAACACATTTCAAGTTCTGCTACTGACATACGAACTGTATATGAGTGTACCTTTCCTCTTTGCTCATGAATTAAAATATTCATGGCACTCTCCGCTTTTCTTTGATCCTCCACACTTTTATAAACAACCTGTACCTTTTGGATGTTTAACTTCATATCTGATAGATCTCTTGATAATAAAACTCCTCCTTTATGAATCAATCCCACATGATCACAAATATCCTCTAATTCACGAAGATTGTGAGATGTCAAAACAGGTGTTAATCCTCTTTCATCCATTTCTTTTGCAAACAGCATTTTAGCGGCTTGTCGCATTACCGGATCCAAGCCGTCAAAAGTTTCATCACAGAATAAATATTTTGTATTTGCAGCAATCCCTAAAAGGATGGCTAGCTGCTTTCTCATACCCTTTGAAAAAGTAGCAATTTTTCTACTACCAGAAAGATTGAAATTCTGAAGTAGATACTGAAATTTGTCCTCATCAAATTTCTTATATACAGATGCATAATATCTCATCATTTCATTTGCCGTTGCATTTGGAAAATAATA